>JAITRD010000186.1 GCA_031288575.1 Treponema sp.
ACCTGATCTAAAAGATCCGCCACCTCCTTGGGGGTGTACCGGGAAAGCACCTTGGTCTCTTCCTTGTCAATATAGTTACGAATCTTCTTTACCATCTCATCTTCAGTCGTAACCATATAGCGGTTGAACATATTCTGATAATTTTGATTGAAGTAATTATACAGCTTCTCTTTAAGACCGCCCATTACATCCAGCCGCTCAAGCACGTCCTTGGGCAATTTAGCGGTAAGATGGTGGATTACCTTATTGGTTTCTTCTTCCAGAAGCTGATTAACTTCATTCTGCTGATCCCGGTATTCCTGGGCTAACGAATTCCGAGAACCTACCGCGCTCGGTTTCTCCGGATGAAATACATTTGGACTTTTGGGCAGATCAATTACACCCATGTTTTGACTCCTTCAAAAAAAAATATTCCCCTTCCCCCATTAAATAACACCATTCCGTTCTAATCTTAGCAATATTTTAAGAAAAAAGTAAAGTCTTTTCTCCGTCATCTATATATATATCGGAAATTATGATAAAATAGAATATAGGAGAATATCTTCGTGAAACAAATTATCCTGGGATTGGGGGTCTTAATCCTGCTTTCCCCCGGACCGCTCCGCGCGGAGGAGGCTTGGAGGCCTCCCCTGGACATAAATATCATAATTGACGGGTCTTCGGCCCTCGATAGGGGGCGGGAAGAAGCCTTAAATTGGCTGTGCGACAGGATAATTGACGGAATCGCCGCAAAGGGGGACCGGGTATCGGTCTGGTTTGCCGGCGGCGAGGCGGAAAGGATATATTCGGACAGGATCAGCGGGGAAGGGAGCAAGGAAGCGGTGAAGGGGCTGCTTAAATCCCGCGATTCGGGGAATGCCGGGGCCGGCACGCTCCGGGCGGACTTTACCGGGGCCCTGCGGGAAGCGGCATCCCGGATACCGGGAGAGGCCGCCGCTCAAGAAGCCTATACCATCCTGATAAGCGGGTCCGCGGCAAGCCTTTCGCTTGCCTTAGAAAATGACACAACGGGGCTCCTGCGGTTCTCCAAAATGGAGGAATTTTCCGGATGGCGGACGCTGGTGATAGCCCTGGGCATTGCCCCCCGGGTACAAAGGGCCGCCGCGGCCTATATGGACATGCATAGTTAAGGGATATTCCCTGCTAAATGAGGCTTTCCCAAAACTTCAGTTTTTGGGAAAGCAACCCTAAATTCCGCAGTTTTGCAAGGCTAAAAGCCTGAAAAACTGCAAGAGCTTGTCCCAAAACCATGCGCTTTAGCGCATAGTCAATTAGTTTTGGGACAAGCTCAAATAAAAGGACCATGACAAAAAATTTTATCAAAATTATAACCGCCGCCGCTTTTATCGGAACCGCCCTGGGAATCGGGGCCCTGGTTTTGTTCCCCCATGATTTTTTGCAGCCCCAAAGGGGGAGGGAGATCAAACAAACCCGGGTCATTATCCCCCAGGCTTTGTCTGAGGAACTCCGGGATGGCGATAATATGGCCGAACAGATCGCCTATGAGGAAAGCCTCCGGGGAAAAGCGGCCCTGGATGAGGGGGAGATTCTGCTGACCCTGCTGGCCGAGGATTTTGACGGGGACATGCAGGAAGAACAGATCCTCGCCTATAGGAACCTTCTTGAAATAGAGAGCCCGATTTATGTCACCTATGTTGATTTTGACGAAAAAAACCAGGAATATAAACGGATCTGGAGCAGCCCTACCGCGGCGACCCGCCCCGGGACCCTTTCCCTTTATGCCCAGGATTTGGTCGGGGACCGGGGGGCCTGCATTCTTGTTTCCGGCATGAACGGCCAGGGGGAACATACCCTGACGGTATTCAGGAAAAACAATTTTCCCCGGGAAAACTTTCCCCCGGAAAAAATCCCGGTAAGCGGGGAGCCCTTTGCCAAAATAGCGGAGCTGTGGATAGACGGCATGATTTCCGTTCAAACCACGGAACGGACCCAGGCCTACCGGCTTGGCATCGCGAAGGGCCAGAGTTTTCCCATTGCCGCTTACGGGCATGACCGTGAATCTTCCAATATATTGGATCAGATAGAAATTATTTATGCCTATGATTCGGCCAAGGGGCTTTATGAGCAAGAGAAGATAACCCGGATTCCGGGGACCCAGACAGAACAGCGGCGCCTGCGGGAACTGTTAAGCGGCGATCCGGGGGTATTTGAAAATTTTATTGACGGCCTGTGGTATTATATAAGCCCCCAGGGAACCCTGGATAACCGGCAATATATCTATTTTGATACCCCTAACCGGGAAATCATTTTTTACGGGGATGAGGCCCAGCAGATCTTTACCTGGCAGAATTCCTCCGCCACCCGTTACGGCCTTTACCTGGCGAGCCAGAACATTTCTGTCAGTACCCTGCGGCGTTTTTTGGATATAGAACTGGAATCCCTGGACAGCATCCGGATAAAGGTATTTGAAGATGTCCGCCTAAAAATAGGGGTAAACGCGCCCTGGAACGGTTCCTACCGCAAGGTGGAATTAAGACAAAACCGTTCCATGCCGGATGCCCCGCCCCTGTCCGCTTATATTGACGCCCGGTATGAAGGGGCTATCGGGAGCATTACCTTTTCCCCTGACGGGACCTATACCTTGCAAACAGGGGGGGCCGTACAAAAGGGCTGGTATGCCTTCTTCCGGGTTAACGACCAGGAACTCCTGGAAGTGCGGGGCGAAGGCCCAGGCGCCCTGACCAGGGGAAACTCCCGGGAAACCTACCTGGTAGAAGGGACCTATAATCCGGAAAAAGCCGGGGATAATCCGCTCCGGGAAAACCTCTCCCTCCTCCGGGTCCGGCTCGGGGCGGGGGGCATTCGGGACCTCCATGAAAGGGCCGTCTCCCTGTCCCTGGCGGGATCCTCAGCCCCGGATTTTTAGCAAAACCTTATCTATTTCACCGGAAAGGACTCAAACCCTTCCTCTTTTAATTTCCGGATGGTCTGGTTTATATCAGGCCCCGGGGAAACATTCACGGCCCAATAGACAGTTTCCTCCAGGACGCGCCGGGCGAGACGGGCCTCAAACCCCGCCGCTTTAAGGCGCTCCGCCATGGCCCGGGCATTTTCTTCCCGGCTGAAAAGGCCGGTTTGCAGCGCCGTCCCTCCGGCATCCGGCGCTAAATTCTCCGGGGAGGCCCGCCGGTTCGGAGCCTCCGGTTCCGGCTCCCGGATCGGGGAGGAGCCTTCGGAAGAAAGGGAAGAGGGGGTACCCAGGGATATCCCTTCCCGGCCGGGAAATAAGAGCCACAGGGCCAGGGCCCCGGCGTTAACCGCCTCATCCCCCCGCAGGATGCGGGCTTCCGGGCTTTGGGGATATTCCGCAAGGAGCCGGCTTTTATAGGTGCCGGCGCCGGATATTTCCCAGAGGGTATAATAGATCGCGGGCTTCCATTCCCCGTAACCGGGGTTATCAATCAGGGCAATCAGGGCGGAGGTATCGGCGGATTTAAAGGCCGCAAGCTGGGCCTCCAGGTACCTGGCCTTAAACAGGGCCTTTTCGTCCCGGCCGGTAAGTAAAACCGTCTGCACGCTGGCTTCGGCCTTATCCATTTCTCCCAGGGCGATAAAGCAGGCCGCCCCTTCGAGGAGATCGCCGTCCTCCCGGTACCCCGGTTCCGCAAAGGCCGCGTCGGTCCAGGCTTTGGCCGCCCCCTCCATGTCTCCCGAAAGATGATAGAGCCGGGCCAGGCCTTCAAAAGCCCCCCGCCGTTCCGTGCCGGAAAGGCTGGATTTTTCCAGACGGTCTTCAATGTCCCCGATTGCCCGGCTTAAAGAAAGAACCCCGGAATTCTGCCCGTAAAGGAAGGATGCCGCCATGCCGCAAAACAAAAATAAAACAAAAAAAAATCCCCTCCCCCCGGACGCCGGCCCTTTAGGGCTAATCGATCCCATAGGGACCGTCTTTCCGGTAGGGTTCGTCGTTTTTTAAAGCGGGATCGCCGGGTTCCTGGGGGGCCTCAGCCTTTTTTTTGCCCCGCTTTTTGGGGAGAAGGGGCCGGGATTCCCCGGCCTCCATTTTACGGTGTTTCCCCTTTTTAAATTGCAGGGAAATTATAATGGGAACCGACCAAAGCAAGCCCAAAACAAAGGAAAACAGGGCGGTAAGGTATACCGGCACCCCGGGAACCACCTTAAAACCAAAGGAAACATCGCAGGCATTATTCAAATTCAGGACAATAAAAATAAGAAAAACACCTAAAAGAAAGATAAATCCGATTAAACGCCAGGGCATAGGCACACTCCTCTCTATAATAACGCCCGTCTATACGGGCATGGATAAACCCAAAACAAGGGGGCACTAATTTCCTTAAGCCAGGCCCCGGCAGCCGGTTTTAGCCCAGGGGTTTAAGGTCCTTCCCGCGAAGGGTATTTCCCCGGAGGGAAGAAAGGGTTAGCTCGGCAAAGGTCCCGATAAGGGAGGCTTTGCCGGGAACGACCACCATTTCATCCCGTTCGGTCCGGCTTATTAATTCATCGGCATTTTTACGGGAAATTCCCTCTATAAGAACTTTTTCCCGGGAACCGACGCGGCCCTTGAGCAGTTCCTGGGTATGCTGTTTTTGTAACGCGATAACCCGGGCTAAACGTTTCCGTTTAAGCTCCTCGCTCACCCGGCCGGGAAGCCCGTAGGCGGCGGTTCCCTCCCGGGGATTGTAATGGTACATATAGGCATAGAGGAATTTCACCTCCTCCATTAGTTCCAGGGTTTTTTCCAGGTCCTCTTCGGTTTCTCCGGGAAAGCCGATGAGGATGTCCGTAGAAAGGGTGAGGCCCGGCATGGCACGGCGGATATCCGCAACCAGGGCCAGATAGGACTCCCGGGTATACCGGCGGTTCATGGCCCGGAGGACGGAGTTGGAACCGTGCTGCACGCAGAGGTGCAGGTGGCGGCAAAAAACCGGATGTTCCGCCATGACCCGGACAGCCTCGGCGGAAAGATCCTTGGGATGGCTTGAAAGGAAACGGACCCACCGGACGGGGAAACCGGGGGCGCCTTCGATCTCCCGGGCAATTAGTCGGAGGAGGCCGGGAAAATCCAGGTCCCCGCCCCCGGGGGAACCCTCCGGGCCGGGTTCCCCCTCCTGCCATTTATAGGAATTGACATTCTGCCCCAGGAGGGTAATTTCCCGCACCCCCCTTTCCGCGACCAGCCGGATCTCCTCCAGTATGGCCCGGGGGCTCCGGGATATTTCCCTCCCCCTGACATAGGGAACGATGCAATAGGAACAGAAGTTGTTACATCCATGCATGATGGGAATAAAGGTACGAAAGTGCCCTTCCTCCAAATGGGAGGAGGCGAAGGAAAACCGGGGGGTCTCATCGGAAACCAGCGGGGGCAGGGGTTCCCCCGGCGCGGCCCTTTCCAGGGCCTCCAAAATATGGGGAAAAAGGGAACGGGCGGAGGGGCCCATCACATAATCAAGGGCCTTGTTTTCCTCTTTAAGCTTATCCCCCAGACGCTGGGCCATACAACCCGCCAGGATGAGGGTAAAGGGGCAACCCCGGGCCAGGCGCTTTTTTTTCAGGGCCGTATATTCGGCAAGCCTGCCCATAACCCGCTCCTCCGCGGTAATCCTGACCGAACAGGTATTGAGGAGTACCAGATCCGCGTCTTCCCCCCCCG
>JAITRD010000196.1 GCA_031288575.1 Treponema sp.
TGTATCCGCTCCTTGACCCAGCGATGGGCGCTGTTCAGGAGGGCGTGCTCCTCGGTCCAGCCGGAACCCACATCGGTGCCGGTGAGGGTCTGGCAGAACTGTCCGGAAGCGTCCGCCCCGCAGTGGGCCACCCGGTCGAACTCAAAGAAACCGGGCTTCCGCTCGTCCCAGGTGAACATGACCCGCACCGGTATCTGGTCCCGCAGGAGCGGACCGGGCCTGGTCAGGCTCAAGCCCCGCAGCCGCCCCGTGTCTTTTACCGGTTTGAGGATGCGGTCGATAGTACGCGGACTGACGGAGGCCAGGAGGTCCCGCATGTCAGGGGCGAGGGAATATTCGGCGGTCAGGAAGTCCAGCATGAGACGGAGCATGGGAGCCAGGAGCTTCCCGCACAAGCAGTCGAAAAGGTCCCAGATGTCCTCCAGAAGCGCCGTGAAGGCTACTTAAGCTTCCTGCCGTTTGCGGCCTGTGGAGGCCGTTTTTGAGGCCTTTCCACTCCGTTTCACCGCGGGTTTGGCGAATGATTGTAACGGGCTTACCCGCTACTCTGGCATAGAGGGTTTTACCCCAGTTTGACAGGATATGGGCGAGATAGTCCCGGTTATAGCCGAGGGTCGCCGTATACTCGAAAAGGAGGTTCCCCCGGCCCTTTTTGTCCGTCTGCTGGTATCGCCGGGCAATTTCTCCGCAGATTTTTTTCTTGTCTTTCATGTCTAACCCCATGTTGTTCTCCCTTGTTGCTCGGTAGAACCAGTTTACTTTGGGCTAGATTTTTATTTTGGCTCACACCCCCCTTTTCGGCTAGATTAATTTTGAGGCAATTCGGCATCTTGTCCCTGGTTCTTCCACCTGATATGCTATACTCAACGAAGGGAATTTTTGTGCTTTTGAAACTCCCTTCGGTAAAATCCGGAAGAAATGCCCGGAGGTATGCATGAAGATAGGCATTGATACCTTTGCCTGTGACGGCGGTAAATCGGGGATTGGTATTTATATAACCCAGTTATTAAAACGGATTCCCCCCTCGGGGGCTTTGTATGAGTTATTCGGATGGGATTTTGATCGTTTTGCCTATAGCGAGACCGCTCCAAATTTAGAGTTTATTCCCCAGTGTTTTATAAACGGCAGAACCGCAAATGCCCTTTGGTACCTTTTTAAATACCCCCAATTTGCCCGGGCCCGGTCCTATGACGCCTGTTTTTTCCCCGCAGCCCACCGGCGGCTTCCCTATCATACCCCCTGTCCCGCGGTCGGGGTTGTCCACGATATGGCGGCCTATTACGGCCCCCGGAAGACCCGGGAATCCCTCGGCGCGGTTCTGCGGATGGTGCTGCCCAATTCGCTCCGCCGCCTGGACCGGATCATCGCGGTAAGCGATTGGGTGAAACAGGAGCTGATAGATCTGGTCAAGGTAAAGGAAACAAAAATCGAGGTGGTGCCCAACGGGATCGATCATTCTGCCTTTTACCCCCGGCCCCGGAATGAGGAAAGCGTGGTCCTTATCCAGCCCTTCAGTTTCCGCCGTCCCTATGTGCTGTATACTTCCCGGATCGATTTTCCCGTTAAAAACCATATTGCCCTGATTAAGGCCTTCGGCATTTTTAAGGAACGGACAAAATACCCCCACCGCCTGGTTCTTGCGGGGGCGGACCATCAGGGGGCGGAAAAGGTGAAGGAGGCCGCCGCGGCCTCTCCCTACCGGAAGGACATTTTTTTTACCGGGCATTTTCCCGGAAAAAGCCTTCCGGAGCTTTATGCCGGGGCGGACATTGTGGTTATTCCCTCCCTGTATGAAGGGTTCGGCATGGGGGTTTTGGAGGCCATGGCCTCGGGGGTTCCCGTGGCCTGCGCCCGGGCGGCATCCCTTCCGGAAACGGCGGAACACGCGGCCCTGTATTTTGATCCCAAAAACGAGGAAGACATGGCGGATCGCATGGTAACCCTTACGACGAACCGGGAAGTTTACCGGGAATGCCGCCGGCTTGGCCTGGAACGGGTCAAGTCCTTCTCCTGGGACCGCTGCGCCGAAAGAACCCTGGCGATTATTCAGGAAACCTCCATTGCCTAGCTGTCCGTGAATTCCCGGGACGTTTAAAAACCCGGTTTGCCGGTTTCTGGAAGGGCCCTCAATCCCGCCGGTAAACCATGTTTCCCCCCACCAGGGTCCAAAGCGCCTTTGCCCGGGGGATCTCCTCCGGGGGGATGGTAAAGATATCCTTGTCCAGGAGTACCATGTCCGCCAGATAGCCCGCTTTAATGCGGCCGATATGTTTTTCATCAAAATTGGCATAGGCGCTGCCCAGGGTATAATTATCCACCGCCGTATATACATCAACCCTTTCCTGGGGGAAAAATCCCTCCGGGGGATGGTTCCTGTCCAGGTCTTTGCGGGTAAGGGCACAGGCGATTCCCGCCAGGGGGTTTATGGTTTCCACCGGGCAATCGGTCCCGTAGGATGTTGGAACCCCTAGATCCTCCATGGTTTTCCACGCGTAAGAAGTGGAAGCCAAGCCGGGGCCGATCCGGCTTTCGGTGATATAAAGATCGTGGGTCAGGAAGATGGGCTGTACCAGGGCCAGGATACGGTTCCGGGCCATCCGTTCAAGAAGGGGCCGGTCCGTGATCTGGCAGTGGATAATCCCGTGCCGCAGGGGGTTGTTTCCGGCGCTGGTAACCGCCTCAAAACAGTCAAGCATTGCCTCCAAAGCGGCGTCCCCTATGGTATGGATAGCCGTTTGCAATCCCCGGGCATGGGCTTTTATGATGAGCTTTTTCAAAAATTCAGGTTCCGCCACCGCCACGCCGGTACTTTCGGGTTTATCCCGGTAGGGCTTCCGCAGCCAGGCGGTCTGGGAACCCAGGGTGCCGTCGGCAAAAAGTTTGAGGGGCCCCATTTTCAGGTAGGGCCCGTGCAAAGCGGCCCCGGTAATATACCCCCCCTCAATATACTCATCCAGGTATTTTTCTTTTCCTGACACGCCGCATTGGAGGGTAACCCGGGGCATGGGACCCCTTTCCCGGTAAATGTCCCGGTAGGCTTCGACTACCTGATGAAAATCAGGCCCCCCGGTATCATAACTTGCCGCGGAGCTGAGGCCGAAGGCCGCCGCGTGATCCAGGGCATATTCCAGATTGTTCCGCAGTTCCCCCTTTGTCGGGGGCGGGATAACCCGCCGGACCAGGGCGGCGGCATTTTCCCGGAGTATGCCGTTGGGCCTTCCCCCCGGGTCTTTGCCGATTTCTCCTCCCGCCACTTCCGGAGCCGACTCGGCTATCCCCGCCATTTCCAGAACCCGGGAGTTACAGAATATCGTATGACCGCAATGCCGGCTTATCATGACCCCGCAGGAGGTGGAAATTTTATCCAGATCCTCCCGGCAGGGGGACCGTTTTTCGCCGGTAAACTTCTCCGGATCGAGCCCCGCCCCGGAGATGATCGTCCCCGGCGCCGGCTTTAAACGCCTGATAAGCTCCCGGCCCATATCGATGAGGCCTTCAATCGAGGTAACCCCGGAGGCATCGATCATCCGCGCCCGGTGGCCCGCCGCGTGGAGGTGTAAATGGCTGTCGTAAAATCCCGGTAAAAGGAGGCCGCCTTCCGCGTCAAAACTTTCACTGCCCGCCGGGGCCGCGTTGCGGATCTCCTCATTGGTTCCCACCGCGAGGATATGATCCCCCTCGATAAAAACCGCCTGGGCAAAGGTTTCCCGCCGGAGATACACCTTGGCATTATAGATAAGCATTTTTTGAGCCATGTTACATACTTATCATTATTGCCTGATTTGTGATACTGCCGCCGCAAAAAATTATGCTGTTTTTTTGGTCTTTTTGGTTCCTGAACCGTCGGGCTGGACACCGGCAGCCCGGGCGGCGGTTTTGTGAATTTTTTCGCTAAAAAGGAGTTTAAAGGCGTCATCGGCGTTTTCCACAAACTCGGCGGAAATACCCGATTTGATCTCCCTGTCAAGTTCCGCCCAATCCGCCCGGTTATCCTCGGGAAGGAGGACCCTTTCCATGCCGTTCCGTATAGCGGCAAGGAGTTTTTCCTTAAGCCCCCCGATGGGGAGGATCCTCCCGGTCAGGGTGAGTTCCCCGGTCATGGCGACGCCCGGTTTAGGGGGGGTTCGGCAGAGGGTGGAGAGGAGAGAAACCGCCAGGGTAATCCCGGCGGAGGGCCCGTCCTTGGGAATAGCTCCCTCGGGAACATGGATGTGAAAATCGTATTTTCCTATATCTTCAATTAAAAAATGATAACGATCCCGGACGCTCCGCAAAAAAGACAGGGCAATCCGGGCGCTTTCCTTCATCACGTCTCCCAGATGGCCGGTAATGATAAATTCCCCGGTTCCCTCAAAACAGATTGTCTCCACCGGCATCATGGTTCCTCCGGTCTCCGTCCAGGCAAGGCCGTAAGAAACGCCGATCCGGGCCTCTTTAAAAACCAGATCGTTTTTATATTTCCGCCGGCCCAGGAGTTTGTCCAGGTCCTCCGCGCGGACGGTTTTTTTAAAGGATTCAACAGGCTTGTCCGGGTTTTTGCCGTATTCCTTTTTTATCGCCTCCCGGGCAATGCGCCGGACACAGCGGGCAATCTCCCGTTCAAGATTCCTTACCCCCGATTCCATGGTCCAATGGCGGATAATTTCCCCGACAGCATCGTCTTTAAAACCTATCCTGGCATTTCCCAAACCGTTTTCCCTCAATTCCTTGGGAACCAGAAAGCGCTGGGCAATGGCCAGTTTTTCATGTTCCCCGTAACCGGGGATTTCAATAATTTCCATCCGGTCTAAAAGAGGGTAGGGGATGGTATGGAGGGAATTGGCGGTGGTGATAAAAAGAACCTTGGAAAGGTCATAGGCCACCTCCATATAGTGATCCGTAAAGGCCGCGTTCTGTTCCGGGTCCAAAACTTCCAGCAGGGCCGAAGCGGGATCTCCCCGAAAATCGGTGGAAAGTTTATCAATTTCATCCAGCAAAAAAACCGGGTTCATGGTTTCAGCCCGGCGCATGGACTGGATAATCTTTCCCGGGAGGGCCCCCACATAGGTTTTCCGGTGTCCCCGGATTTCCGCCTCGTCCCGGACTCCGCCCAGGGATATCCGGACAAAGCGCCTTCCCAAGGCCCGGGCCACGGATTTGCCGAGGCTGGTTTTCCCCGTTCCCGGCGGGCCGACAAAACAGAGAATGGGGCCTTTGATGCTAAACTGCTCCAGGACCGTATCCGGAAGGTCCCCCTTTGCCGAAGAAAGCTGGCGGACCGCGATAAATTCCAGAATCCTTTCCTTGGCCTTTTGCATGCTAAAATGATCCTCGTTAAGGATCCTTTCCGCCTCCCCAAGATCCCCGGAGTCGGCGCTGTAATTGCTCCAGGGCAGGTCCGCTATCCATTCCAGGTAACCCCGCAATACCCCGGCCTCGGGGGAGAAGGGCTGCAGTTTTCTTAAACGGGTAATTTCTTTCCGGGTTTTAAGAAGCACCTCCTCGGGGGGGCGCTTTTCTTCAATAGCCCGTTCCAGATCGGCAAATTCATCCTCCCCCTCATCCTTGCCCAATTCCCTGTTGATTTCCTTAAGCTGTTCATGGAGGATATATTCCCGCTGGTTTTTTTCCATGCGGCTTTTGACTTTCCCGCTGATGTTTTTTTGAATGCCGAAAATTTCATTTTCCAGTTCCAGGGTTTCCAGGAGCGCTTCCATCCGGGGAAGGGCCTCGGGAATGCCCAAAAGTTCCGCTTTCCGTTCAGACTTGACCGTTAGGGCATTGGCAATAAGGTTAGCCAAACGTTCGGGATTTTCGGTTTTTTCTACGATTGTAAGGGTTTCGGTACTGATTTTTTTGGAAAGTTCCGCATATTGGGCAAAGGAGCTTCTCACCGACCGCATCAAGGCGATCATCTCGGAATTTGCCGGTTCCTCCTGGGAAGATTTAAGGGATTTGACCCGGACCAGGGTAAGATCCCCCTGAAGCGCCGAAGACTGAATCAGGGCCCGGTATTCCCCTTGAAAGACCACCCGGAAGGTATTATCCGGGAGCCGCAATTGCTGCACAACCCGGACTACCGTACCCGCGGGATAGGTCTGGCTCCTGTCGCCGGAACCGTCCCTGTCCTGAGGCTTAATGCAGGCCGCAAAAAGCCGCAAGTCCCGCTGCAGGGCTTCTTCCAGGGCAATGAGGCCCTGTTTATAGGTAATAAATACCGGCACCATGACATGGGGAAATAATACCATGTCTCTCAGGGGAAGGAGGGGAAATTCGTCTTCACCGGCTTTTCCCCTCAGTCCCGCAAAAAATTTTGAGACCCCCTCGCGTTTTGAAATTCCGGAAAACTTCATGCGCTTTTTTGAAAGGGATGAATTTCAGGGGGTTCTGATTTTTCTACCACTTCTTGGGTTATAACAACCTGTTTGCTCCCTTTTATAGAAGGAATTTCAAACATAATATCGGTCATCAGTTTTTCCACGATGGCCCGCAGCCCGCGGGCGCCGGTTTTTTGCTTAATCGCCGTATCGGCAATGGCGTTGATGGCCCCTTCGGTGAATTCCAGCTTCACGTCGTCAATGGCCAGGGATGCCTGGTATTGTTTTACAATGGCGTTCCGGGGTTCGGTGATGATCCGTTTTAGATCCTCCCGTTTAAGCTCCTCAAGGCTTACGGTGATGGGCAGCCTCCCGATAAATTCGGGAATCATTCCAAAATGGATAAGATCATCCGGATGGAGGGCTTCATAAAGTTCCTTGAGATTTTTGTCCTTTTTATCCTTTACGTCGGCGCCGAATCCCATGGGATGCTGGACCACCCGTTGTTCAATGAATTTTTCGAGCCCCACAAAAGCCCCGCCGCAGATAAAAAGGATATCCGTGGTATCAATGCGGATCATTTCCTGATTCGGGTGTTTCCGGCCGCCCTGGGGAGGAACCGACGCGATGGTGCCCTCAATGATTTTGAGAAGGGCCTGCTGGACCCCTTCGCCGGACACGTCCCGGGTAATAGAAACATTTTCTCCTTTCCGGGCAATTTTATCAATTTCGTCGATATATACGATGCCCCGTTCGGCGGCGGCGATGTTTCCCCCGGCATTCTGGATCAGTTTTAAAAGGATGTTTTCCACATCCTCTCCCACATAGCCGGCCTCGGTCAGGGTGGTGGCATCGACGATGGCAAAGGGAACCTTAAGCTTTTTTGCCAGGGTCTTTGCCAGGAGGGTCTTCCCCGTACCGGTGGGGCCGATAAGGAGGACATTGGATTTCTCAATCTCCACATCGTCCGGCTCTTTCGCGGGGTTGGCTATCCGTTTATAATGGTTATATACCGCCACAGACAGGGCTTTTTTAGCGTTTTCCTGGCCTATGATAAAAAGATCCAGATAGTTCTTAATCTCCTTAGGGGTAGGAATATCCCCGGTAAACTGGGCGGAAAGGTCGTGATCCTCCTCGGAGAGGATCTTGCGGCAAACCTCTACGCACTCATCGCAGATAAAAACGTCATTGGGCCCCGCGATAAGACGCCGGGCCATATCGGAACTTTTCCCGCAAAAGGAACAAGAGCGGTCCTCATATCCGCCGGAACCATTACGAAGCCGTGCCATGTTTTTCCCTCGTTAAAATCGAATCTGCCACGCCATACGCAACCGCATCGGCGGCGGACATATAAAAATCCCTTTCCATATCTGCGGCAATTTTTTCAAGGTCTTTGCCGGTATGTTTCGCAAAATATTCTATGGTAAGCTTTTTAAGCCGGATGATTTCTTTTGATTGAATTCCGATATCCCGGGCCTGTCCCTGGGCGCCTCCCCAAGGCTGGTGGATCAGCACCCGGGAAGAGGGCAGAACCATCCGTTTTCCCGCGGTTCCGGCGGTAAGGATCAGGGCCGCCATGCTGGCTGCCTGGCCTAAGCAGATTGTCTGGACATCGCATTTAACGTATTGCATGGTATCGTAGATGGCAAGCCCCGCCGTAACGGATCCGCCCGGGGAATTGACGTAAAGGTTGATATCCTTTTCGGTATCCTGGCCGTCTAAAAAAAGCAACTGGGCCACCACCAAATCCGCCGTCAGGTCGTTAATTTCCCCGTCAAGAAACACAATTCTGTCCTTAAGAAGCCGGGAATAAATATCATAGGATCGCTCGCCGATCCCGGTTTGTTCCACTACAATTGGAACGAGGGAATTCATTTTTTCATTCATATCATACAATTTAACCATTATTTTCAACCAGGTCCAGGTAATTTTCCTTTTTCCCTGTTTTTATGGTGTTTTCCGCTATTAAAAGGTCAAAGAGCCTCCGTTCTTTAATTTCTTCTTTAAGAAATTCCTTCATATTTTCTTGTTCGTAATATTTTTTAAGTTCCTCAAGGGATATTGCGGAATCCGCCGCCATGGTTTCATATTCCTTTTCCACATCCGCATCGGTAACTTCCCAATTCTGGTCTTGAATGAGGCTTTCTACGATGAGCCGTGAATGAAGGGCCCTGATTGCCTCGGGGCGCCATCCCTCCTGAAGCGATTCGGCCCCTTCGCCGGAATTTGCCATCATTTTTGCCAGATTTTCAGCCGGCATATTAAGCCGGCGGGCTAAATTCCGCCACCGGGAATCAAGTTCTATCCGGATCATCGACTCGGGAATGTCTACCGGGGTCTTTTCCATGATTTTTTCCAATAATTTATTTATTGTGATGTCCCGAAGCCGCCGGTTCAGATTTTTAGCTAACCGTTCCCGGATACTGGCCTTCAGATCCTCCAGGGTTTTGAATTTTTCATCCACGTCCTGGGCCAGATCGTCATCCAAATCGGGGAGCTGCCTTTCCTTGAGGGCGGTCAGGGTTACCCGGATTTTTTTAGTTTTCCCCGCCAAATCGGCATTTTCAAAATCCTCCCCATAGGTTTTTTCGATATCCCGGCTTTCCCCTTTTTTCATCCTTATAAGTTCGTCATCAAAGCGGTATAGGTTATTCTCCGAGCCCAGGGTAAAAACAAAATCTTCCCGTTCCGTCCCCGCAAGGGGTTCCCCGGCGCCGGTTAGCTCGCAATAATTGACGGTAACCACATCCCCCTTGGCCGCTTCCGCCTCGTCATCCTTATCAAGGACAATGGCGTTCCGTTCCCGAACCGCCTCCAGTTCCCGGTTCAGATCCTCATCGGCAAGCTCAGCATCGGGAACTTCCACCTCAAGCCCCTTCCACTGGCCTAGGGTAAACTGGGGCAATACGTCATACACCACGGAGAAGGTTAAATCCGTTTCCAAATCCAGGACCGGATCATCCTCCAGCCGGGGAGTTGAATAGGGCAGGGGCCTGTCTTCTTTGGGGAAGGTTTCATCCTCAAAAACGGAACCCATGGCTTTTTCAATGATTTTTCCCAGGACTTCCCCTTTAAGGGAGTCGGCGTATTTACGAATCAGCACTTCCCTGGGAACCTTTCCCTTGCGGAATCCGGGAATTTGGATATTTTTGCTATAATCGGATACCAGTTCATCATATTCGGATCGGATGTCATCCTTTCCGACCTTTACGGTCATTTTTAGCTCAGAATGTTCAAGCCGGGTTATTTCTTTGGATACGGTCACTATGGTCCTCTTTAATATGGGATGTATGGATTTCGCGTTGCGAGAGAAGGGACTTGAACCCTTATGCCAAAGGCACCAGATCCTAAGTCTGGCGTGTCTACCAATTTCACCACTCTCGCGTTATCCTCAAAGCCCTCTAAGGGATGGTACGCCGCAAAATGGGCCTTTGAAAAGAGCAATCCCATTAATGAAAAAAGTCTAACGAAAAGGGAATGCTCTGTCAATAAGAATAAAACCGGGTGA
>JAITRD010000006.1 GCA_031288575.1 Treponema sp.
TCCCGCATTTACTTTTAACTTAAGCCGCAAAGGAAAAAGCCCATGGCAACGGAGCATTAAACCGCTCACTACCCTCTTGTTGTGGCAGACAGCCCGTTTTCCCCCCTCAAAGGGCCTTGCCTTTACCGCCTAAACCTCCCCCGAACGGAACAATAAGGCCGGCTGGGAGGGCAAAATTCCCATGGGGGGCACTTGACCGAAGCTTTGCGCCATCTAACCCTCAGGACAACGACAAAGCCTTCGTGCGCAAAGCAAGCGTGCCCCCCATGGGATTTTGCCCCCCCGGCAGGTAATTTTTGTTACGCTTCAAGAGCGGGTTATAAAAGCAAATGCGGGAACCCTGCCCGCAGGATGACAGGATGATACCGGCTGTGGTATATTCTGCAAAGGAGAAGCCATGAAAATCAGTAAAAAGACCTTCGGCGTTCTTTCTTCGGGGGAAAAGGCCTCCCTTTATACCCTCAAGGCGGGGGATTTATCCCTTTCCCTCTCTACCCTGGGGGCGGCCTTAACTTCGCTCCGGGTGCCCTCGTCAAAAAAGGGAAAGGGGGATGTCCTTTTAGGATATCCGGTCCTTGGTTCCTACGCCAATAATAAACCCTTCATAGGAGCTACCATCGGCCGTTTCGGAAACCGCATCGGGAACGGAACCTTTACCCTTAATGATGCGGAGTACCGTTTATACCCGAATGACGGGGCCCATACTCTCCACGGCGGACGCCGGGGCTTTGACAAGCTCCTGTGGAAAGCCGAGGCTTATGAAGAACGGGACGGCGTTTTTGTGCGCTTTGAGCTGGAAAGCCCCGACGGGGATGAGGGCTTTCCGGGAAACCTCAAGGCCGCGGTCAGCTACGGCCTTACCAAGTCCAATGAGATAATTGCCGATTATCAGGCGAAGGTCGACGCGCCCTGTCCCGTTAACCTTACTAACCATGCCTATTTTAATCTGGCTGGGGAAGGAACCGGGGATATTCTTTCCCATGAACTTATCCTTTTTGCTTCTTCCTATGTGGAAGCGGATGAAAACCTGATCCCCACCGGGAAACTGCTCCCGGTTCAAAACACCCCCTTTGATTTCAGGACCCGGAAACCTGTCGGGCGGGATATAGACCGGTCCGGCGGGCCCTCCGGGTCCGGCGTACTCCCCGGGTACGATCATTGCTTTGTGGTGGACGGGGAGGCGGGCAAATTGCGGCCCTGCGCGGAAGTTTTTGAGGAAAGCTCCGGCAGAATCATGCGGGTCTTTACCACCCAGCCGGGGGTCCAGTTTTATACCGGAAATTTTCTGGACGGAATTCCGGGCAAGATAGGATCGGTTTATGACCGCTACGGGGGATTTTGTTTGGAAACCCAGCATTTCCCGGACAGCCCCAACAAACCGGCCTTCCCCTCCTGCGTCTTCGGCCCCAAAAGGCCCTACCATGAAAAGGCCCTTTTTGCCTTCGAGTGGTAAAGGAGATAAACACCGGCCGGAAAAGTGATAAAAAACAGAAAAATGTCTTGATAAGTTGGAATGAACTAAGTTAAAATGAATATAATCCTGAAAAGGCAGCTTATTCCGGGTGTTTAGAGGGGGGGCTATCCTTATGCCTGGCCGAAGAAAGTTTTTCCTTGTTATGTTCCGGGCGGAATTAGAGGACAGCCTTGAAGACATTGAGTATTTGGGCGAGATTTATGAACGCCGGTACCGGAATAACGAAATAACCAATTATGTATATAATGAAAATGAGGCTTTTTTGCATCATGAAGCGGCGGGCCTAAAAAATTTGATAACCCTTATTGATTCGTTTAATCCAGAGGATTTTCAGACGGTAACGGAGCTTGCCCAGGCGGTGGATGTTTTTTTAAAAAAAAGGATCGAAGAATTCGATAATCCCCAGGTGGTTTACGGCATTATCAAACGCAAAATAAACAAGATTCTTGCCTATATCGGGCAGAGGGATTCAGACTGACATTTTAGCTTTTCCCAATGCGGGGCATGGCCCGGGGGCCAATATTAACGCGGAATTAAAGAGGAGATTATGGACATCCAACTTCAGGAATTGATCGATAAAATAAAAAGGGACGGGATTGAATCCGCTTCGGAGGAAGCTTCCCGTCTTAAATCCCAGGCTGAAGGGGAGGCAAAGCGCGTCATCGAAGCCGCCAGGCGGGAGGCGGAGGCCATTACCGCCAAGGCCAAAGCCGACGCGGAACGCTCGGAAAAAGCGGGCGTCGCGGCCCTGGAGCAGGCTTCCCGGAATTTGGTTTTGGTTTTTAAGGCGGAAATTGAAACCCTCCTGGATAAACTTATAGCCGGGGATGTTGCCCTTTCTTATAAAGAGGATGTTCTTAAGGCGGTGCTTCCCGAGGTGGTAAAGGGCTGGGCCTCCAACGCCAAGGGGGAAAACGCCCTGGATCTTATCGTAAGCCAGGAGAGCCTCAAGAAGCTGGAAGCCTATTTTAAAGACAAACTGGCCGCCGAATTAAAGCGGGGAACCGAGTTAAAATCGGATCGCAGCCTCGGCGCGGGTTTCCGCATCGCCAGTAAAGACGGGTCTGCCTACTATGATTTTTCCGCCGAATCCGTGGCGGAATTGCTTTCGGCCTATCTGAACCCCCGGCTTGCGGAAATTCTTAAAAACGCGGTAAAGGAATGACGCGGTGGGTTATTACTATTTAATAGCCCAACTGCCCTATCTTATCTACGGGCAAGAGGCGCCCATGTCTTCCCGGGCCTTTAAAGGCCTCTGCGAAGAAGCCCTCTCCCCCGCCGACAGGGCGCTTTTAAAATATTGCGCCCTGGAAGCGGAGGAAGTCCTTTCCCAAAATCCCGAAGACGGCCTTTTATACGGAGAGCCCCTCCCCCGGACATCCTCGGAATTTCTTGACCGGTGGCGGGATTGGGAACGGACCCTGCGCTTGAACCTCGCCCGGCTCCGTTTTACGCGGTTGAAGCGGGAAGGGGACAGGGCCCCGGCGGATCCCCCGGATTACCCGGCGGATGCCGTGACGGCCGCCAAGGCGGCCTTTGCCATGGATTCTCCCTTAGAGGCGGAACTTTTTTTGGATAAAAGCCGGTGGGATCTTATTGAATCCCAGCAGGGTTTGGATTATTTTGACCGTAATACGGTTTATGCCTATCTTCTTAAGCTGTTCCTTTTGGAACGGCGGTCTCTTTTCAGGCCTGAGGAAGGTTTTGCGGAATATAAAGGGCTTTACGCTGCCATCATGGAAGCGGCCCCAAACGTTGAGGGAAAAACCGATGTGTAGTTTTTCCCCGGAATCGGGAGAACCGAAATGACCGGAACAAAAGGAACAGTGGTAGCCGTTAACGGCAATATGGTGAGCGTCCGCTTTGAGGGCGCCGTTTCTATGAACGAAGTGGGTTTCGTTAAGGTTGCCGACAAGCGGCTGAAAAGCGAGGTCATCCGTATCCGGGGTGATATTTCCCAACTCCAGGTTTTTGAAATTACCAAGGGCATCTCCGTGGGGGACCAGGTGGAATATTCCGGGGATATGCTGGCGGTAGAGCTGGGCCCCGGGCTTTTGGGACAGGTCTTTGACGGCCTCCAGAACCCCCTCCCCAAACTGGCCGAAGAAGCGGGGTATTTCCTGGAACGGGGGGTGTATCTGGATCCCCTGCCGGCGGATAAGCCCTGGGACTTTACCCCGGCGGTAAAAGCCGGGGACCGGGTTGAGCGGGCGGATACCCTCGGGACGGTTCCGGAAGGGTCCTTTACCCACCGGATCATGGTGCCCTTTAACCTCTACGGCTCCTATACGGTGGCCTCGGTAAAGGAGGCGGGAAGCTATACCATCCGGGATACCGTCGCGGAACTTCGGGATGAAAAGGGCAATACCTTTCCGGTAACCATGTCCTTCCACTGGCCCGTGAAACGGCCGATAGACTGTTTTGCGGAAAGGCTCCGGCCGGAGGAACCCATGGTTACCCGGGTCCGGCTTATCGACACTTTTTTCCCCGTAGCCCGGGGGGGGACCTACTGCATTCCCGGCCCCTTTGGGGCGGGTAAGACCGTGCTTCAGCAAGTCACCAGCCGCCACGCCGATGTGGATATCGTGATCCTCGCCGCCTGCGGGGAGCGGGCCGGGGAGGTGGTGGAAACCCTCAAGGAATTCCCCGAATTATTGGATCCCAAAACCGGACGGTCCCTTATGGAACGGACGGTCATTATCTGCAATACCTCCTCCATGCCCGTGGCGGCCCGGGAAGCTTCGGTATATACCGCGGTAACCCTGGCGGAATATTACCGCCAGATGGGGCTGAACATTCTTCTTTTGGCGGATTCCACCAGCCGCTGGGCCCAGGCCATGCGGGAAATGTCGGGGCGCCTTGAGGAGATCCCCGGGGAAGAGGCTTTCCCGGCATATCTGGAGTCCACCATTGCCAGCTTTTATGAACGGGCGGGGCTTGTGCGGCTCCGGGACGGTTCCCTGGGGTCCGTTACCATAGGCGGTACGGTCAGCCCCGCGGGGGGCAACTTTGAAGAGCCGGTAACCCAGGCCACCCTCAAGGTGGTGGGGGCCTTCCACGGCCTTTCCCGGGAACGGTCGGATGCCCGGAAATACCCGGCCATTCATCCCATGGAATCCTGGTCCAAATACCGGGGGATTATCTCCGCGGATAAGGTTGCCTATGCCCGTGGTTTTATGACCCGGGGGAATGAAGTGGAGCAGATGATGAAGGTTGTCGGCGAAGAAGGCACCAGCCTGGAGGATTATGTGATTTATCTCAAGGGCGATTTTTTGGATTCCGCTTATTTCCAGCAGAATTCCTTCGATCCCGTCGATTCTTCGGTAAGCCCCGAACGGCAAAACCATATTTTCGCCATGATGCTTAAAATATTGGGGTCTTTTTTTTCCTTCGCCGACAAAAACGAAGCCCGGACCTGGTTTAACCGGCTCAGGCAGCGTTTCTTAGATTATAACGGTTCGGAATGGCAGAGTGAGCGGTTTATCTCCCTGGAAAAGGAGATCGAAGCCGAGGTGGCCGAACGGGCTTTGAGTATCGAAGCCGCGGCGGAAAAACTGCTCGCGTAAAAAACGGAATAGATAGGGCGGAATTATGAAGAAGGTATATAGCAAAATTGAATCCATCACCGGCAGCGTGATCACCGTCAAGGCGGAGAATGTCCGTTACGGCGATTTGGCGGAGGTGGATACCGTTTTCGGTACTTCCCTGGCGGAAGTAAACCGTCTGGAAGGGGGCCTGGTATCCCTTCAGGTATTCGCCGGAGGCCGGGGCATTTCCACCGGGGATACGGTACGTTTTCTGGGGCATTCCATGGAGGTTTCCTTTTCGGAGAACCTCATGGGCCGGGTTTTTTCCGGGTCCGGCGCCCCCCGGGACAGGGGCCCCGCCCTCCATGAAAACCTCATCCCCATCGGGGGGCCTTCGGTGAACCCTTCCCAGCGCATCATCCCCCGCCGGATGATCCGGACCGGCATCCCCATGATCGACCTTTTTAATACCCTGGTGGTTTCCCAGAAACTGCCCATATTCTCTGTTTCCGGGGAACCCTATAACGAACTCCTCGCCCGGATCGCCATGCAGGCCGAAGTTGACGTCATTATTTTAGGGGGCATGGGGCTTAAATACGACGATTACCTTTTCTTTAAGGACACCCTGGAAGAAGGGGGCGCCCTTTCCCGGACGGTGATGTTCGTCCATACCGCCAGCGACCCCACGGTGGAATGCCTCATGATCCCCGATATGTCCCTGGCGGTGGCGGAGCAGTTTGCCCTCCAGGGTAAGGACGTTTTGGTCCTCCTCACGGACATGACCAACTTTGCCGACGCCATGAAGGAAATTTCCATCATCCAGGAACAGGTTCCCTCAAACCGGGGATATCCCGGGGATCTTTACAGCCAGCTTGCCAGCCGCTACGAAAAAGCGGTTGACTTCGACACCGCCGGTTCCATCACCATCCTGGGGGTAACCACCATGCCCGGGGACGATGTAACCCACCCGGTGCCGGACAATACGGGGTACATTACCGAAGGCCAGTATTATCTTAAAAACGGCCGCATCGAGCCCTTCGGTTCCCTTTCCCGGCTTAAACAGCAGGTAAACGGCAAGACCCGGGCGGACCACCGGGCCCTCATGGACGGGATGATTAAACTCTATTCGGCCTATAAGGACACCCTGGAAAAAAAGGCCATGGGTTTTATCATGACCCCCTGGGACGAAAAACTCCTCAAATACGGCGACAGTTTTGAAAGGCAGATGATGGACCTTTCGGTGAATATTCCCCTGGAGCGGGCTTTGGACTTAGGCTGGGAGATCCTTGCGGACTGTTTCAGCCCCGAAGAAACGGGCCTGCGGACGGAACTCATTGAGAAATTTTGGCCCAAGAGGGATTAAAAAGCCGCCCGTAGGGCATAAGGGTATTTGAGGAACCATGGCAAAGATCAAGCTGACCAAAAATGAGCTTAAAAAACAGAAAGATTCCCTCAAGATGTTTTTGCGTTATCTGCCTACGCTGATGCTTAAAAAGCAGCAGCTCCAGGCGGAAATCAGGACTATCGAAATTAAGATTAAAGAATTAACCGGCGAGAAGGAAGGGATCGATGAATCCTTTAAAAGCTGGATCGCGGTATTCGGCGAAAGGGGATTTTTTACCCCCGGTTTGGTGAAAATCGCCCGTATTAAAACCGCCCGGGGAAATATCGCCGGGGTGCCCATCCCCCTCTTTCAAGGCGCCGAATTTGTTACCGAAACCTACAATCTCCTCCGGACGCCCCTCTGGCTTGATATGGCGGTGGAGCGGATGAAGCGGGTATTCCTTCTGGATTTGGAGATCCGGACCCTGGAGGAGCAGCGCCGCCGGCTCGATCACGAGCTGCGGGTAACCACCCAGCGGGTAAATCTTTTTGAAAAGATCAAAATTCCCGAGACCAGGACCAATATCAAAAAAATTCAGGTTTACCTGGGGGACCAGCAAACCTCCGCGGTGGTCCGGGGTAAAATTGCCAAACGGGGAATGGAGGCGGACCAAAGGTCCGGAGCTGCCCAATGATTGTACCGATGAAGAAAGTGTCCCTGGTAGTTTTGGATAAAAACCGGGACGCCTCCCTGGAAAAACTCCGGGAAGCGGGAATAGTACACTTGGAAAAACGGAATGTCAGTTCCGAAGCCCTGACGAAACTTTTAGATCGCAAGGTGAAACTTGAAAACGCCCTGGGCCTTTTGCGGTCCTTCCCCTTGGACAAAAAGGGCCCCGGGGAAAAAAACGGGGCCCCCCAAAGGGTAAAAACCCCGGCCAGGGGGGAAGCCTTTTCTTCCGACAGTGTGAACGAAATAACGCCGCCGGATACGGTTACCCAGGTTTTGGCCCTCGGGGATGAAAAAAAGGCCCTTCAGGAACAGCTTGCCCTTAATACCAAAGAAGGGAGCCGTATTGAAAAATGGGGGGATTTTGACCCCAAAGCCTTCGGGGAATTGGCGGAGAAGGGCCTGGTCCTTATTCCCTATGAACTGCCGGATAAGGCCTATGAGTCTTTAAGCGCCGGTGTGAAGCTGCTCCTTCTGGGAAGGGATAAATCTTCGGCGTATGTCCTGGCCCTTGACCGGGAAATTCCCGGGGAAACCCCCTGGGCATTGCCGGAGCGATCCCTTGGGGAGCTAAACCGGCACATGGCGGAAACAAGGGATCAGCTCGCGGATATCGAAAGGCAGTTGCGGGCCCTGGCTTATCGGCAGGGCTCCCTTGAGGCGGAACAGAAGGCCCTCCTTGAACAGATAGAATTTGAGACCGCCCGGACAGGGATGGAAGCCCTCGGGGGAGTTCCGGCGGAATTTACCGTCTCCTGGATCACCGGCTTTGTTCCCCAGGATGAATTGGGGGTTCTAAAACGGGCCGCCGCCGAAAACGGCTGGGCCCTTTTGGCGGAGGATCCCGAAGAAGAGGATAATGTGCCGACCAAGCTGAAAAACAACCGCCTGGTCAGCCTTATCTATCCCCTTACGGATTTTCTTGAAATTGTGCCGGGTTACCGGGAAGTTGATATTTCCGGCTGGTTTTTGTTTTTCTTTTGTATATTTTTCGGCATGATCTTCGGCGACGCCGGGTATGGCGTCCTTCTTATGCTGATCGGCATAATCGGCATTGTCAAAACCGCCAAAACGGGTGTGCCTCCGGGGCTGAAGATGCTTATCCTGTTAAGTTTTTCCAATATCCTCTGGGGGGTGCTTACCTGTACCTGGTTCGGGGTGGACCCGGTAAAACTCCCGGAAATTTTAAAAGATATATCCCTGCCCTATATTTCCGGCGCCGTTGCCGCCGAGTCCCCCGCCATGAAGGCTTGGGTGGATCAAAACCTGATGATATTCTGTTTTTCCCTGGCCCTGGCGCAGCTTTCCGTGGGCCATATCATAGGCATTATCAGAAACCTCAGGTCCCCTAAATTTTTGAGCGAACTGGGTTCCCTGGCCATGCTGGCGGGTATGTTTAATGTGGTGCTGTTCCTGGTGGTAAGTAATGATGACCGGGGGATCCCCCTTTTACCCCCGTCCCTTTATCTGATCGGGGGCGGTTTCCTCCTTTCCTTTGTCTTCGCCAATTATGAGGGAAGTATCGGAAGGTCTGTCGGGGAAAGTTGTAAAAATATTATTCCCGTGGTGCTGGGTATCGCCAATGTATTTTCCGATATTATGTCCTATATACGCCTTTGGGCGGTGGGACTCGCCGGAGCTTCCATTTCCTCCACGGTCAATACCCTGGCGGGGCCCTTACTGGGAAATTTTCTCGTCTTTTTGGGGATTATTCTCCTGGTCTTCGGTCACGGGTTAAACCTCATCCTTAACGTACTGTCGGTTTTGGTCCACGGGGTCCGGCTGAATACCCTGGAATTTTCCGGTCACGTGGGACTTGCCTGGTCGGGTATGGCTTATAAGCCGTTTGCGAAAACAGATAAGGGCGCTTCGCAGGAGCGAAATATTGCCCATAAATAGAAGTATAGGAGCCAGTCATGAATTTAGGATTATTGGGCGCAGGCCTGGTGATGGGTATTGCCGCGGTGGGTTCGGCAATCGGTATTGGTATTGCCGGTCAGGCGGTAATTGGGGCGTGGAAAAAATGTTATATCGGCAATAAACCCGCGCCTATGACCCTGCTCGCATTTGGGGGGGCGCCGTTAACCCAAACTTTCTATGGTTTTATCCTGATGATGCAGATGAAAACCGCGTCTTTGGCAAACCCGGATAATGCCTGGTTGTACCTTGGTTTTGGCATTGCCTCGGGGCTTGCCATAGCTTTTTCCGC
>JAITRD010000011.1 GCA_031288575.1 Treponema sp.
AATTCCGGGGGCGCCCTGGTGAATATCCGGGGGGAAGTTATCGGGATCAATACCTGGATAGCCAGCAGCGGGGGCGGTTCGATGGGGCTGGGCTTTGCCATTCCCATCAATAACGCCAAACGGTCCATCGACGAATTTATCAGCTCCGGCGAAATCAGCTACGGCTGGCTGGGGGTATCCCTGGTAGATCCCGACCGGGATACCCTCCTGGCCCTGGGGCTTGAAGGGAAACGGGGCGCCCTGGCTAATCAGGTTTTCCTGGGTTCCCCCGCGGATAAGGGGGGAATCCGGCCGGGAGATTTTATCACCCAGGTGAACGGCCGGGAAGTCCGGGGCATGAACGCCCTTACCCTGGCGGTGGGGGATATCAGGCCCGGAGAGCGGGCGGCCTTTACGCTAATCCGGGACGGCGCGGTCCGGGAAATTCAGGTCCGCATTGAGGCCCGGACCGATACGGTGGCGGCGGATAATAAAAAGCTGTGGCCCGGGGTGTATCCCGTTCCCCTGACCGAAGCGATCCGCAGCAGCCTCCAGCTTGACAAGAACGCCCAGGGGCTCTATGTCGCCCAGGTGATTGCCGAAAGTCCCGCGGCCATTATCGGCCTCCAGCGGGGGGATCGGATCACCGGCATCAACGGTGAACCTGTCAAGGATTTGGCTGCCTTTTACCGGCTCCTCCGGGAAAAAACCGATAAAGAACTCTGGTTCAATTTTATCCGGAGCGATACGGTCCTGGAAACCATAAAATTTAAACGCTAAAAAAGAGGGGGTATGGGGATGGAGCGGACGATTAATTGGGCTTTGGTCGGAACCGGAACAATCGTGAGAAAATTTCTGCTCGGGCTCCGGGCCGCGGAGGGGGCAAATGCCGCGGCGGTTGTTTCCCGGACAAAGGAAAATGCCGACCGTTTTGCGGCGCAATACGGCATCGGGAAAAGTTATGCCTCCTACGACGATATGCTTAATGACAGCGCCATTGACGTGGTCTATATCGGAACACCCCATACTACCCATAAGGATTATGCCCTCCGGGCACTCAAGGCTAAAAAGGCGGTTCTTTGCGAGAAACCGGTGAGCATCAATGCCGGAGAACTGGAGGAAATGACAAAAACAGCCCGGGAAATGGGGGTTTTCTTTATGGAAGCCATGTGGACCCGTTTTTTGCCGGCCCTCTATAAAGTCCGGGAATGGATCTCCGGGGGGCTTATCGGGGATGTGCGGATGGTACAGGCAACTTTTTGTTTTAACAGCCCCTGGAATCCGGAGGGCCGCCTTTTAAACATTAATATGGGCGGGGGATCCCTGCTGGATGCGGGGGTCTACCCCATTTCTCTGGCATCCATGGCCTTTGGGGGCAAAAAAAGCGAAGGGATCCGCGCCTTTCTTGGCATCGGCAAAACCGGGGTAGATGAGGAATTTGCCGGCGTCATTTCCTGGGGAGAAAAGCGGCTGGCCCAGGTAAGCTCCGCCATTTTTATGACCGCCGCCAACGACGCGTGGATCTACGGCACCCAGGGCCGGATTCATATCCCGGGTTTTGTTTTTGCCCATTGCGCCGATCTGATCTACGACGGAAGGATTCCCTATCATTATGAACCGGATTTTGTTTCCAACGGGTATAACTACCAGGCGGAAGAGGTGATGCGCTGTATCCGGGAGGGAAAACTCGAAAGTGAAATCATGTCCCATGGGGAATCCCTTAATGTCATGAAAATCATGGATGAAGCCCGATCCCAGTGGGGCTTTAAATACCCCGGGGAATAACTTCCCCGGGACGGCGGGGCATTGTCCTGAGTTATGTCCGCTTTACCTGCCGGAAAAGTTCTTCCCGGCAGATTTCAACCCAGACAGGCCGCCCGTGGGGGCAGCGGGGAACCGGAAGTTTTAGGGCGGCTTCTCCCAGGGCCAGGGCGGCGGTATCATCGAGGTAGTCCCCGTCTTTGACAGCGGCATGGCAGGAGAGGGTCGCCGCCCAGCGTTCGGCCATATTTTCCCCCGCAAAGCGGAGGTTTAATATTTCCGCGACCGTTTCGGTATCCCCTGTGCGCCAAGCCGCGGGTAACGATTCAATACGCCAGGTATTGTCTTCTTTTTCAATAACAATGCCGAGTTTTGCCAATTCCTCCCGGTGTTTTGTGAGGAATTGATCCTCCTCCCCGCTTTCGGTGGTAAAGGGAATGGCTATAAGAAGTTCCTGCCGGGGAATGGGCTTTGAGAGGAAGGCGTCAAAAAGGACGCGTTCATGGGCGGCGTGCTGATCGATGATAAAGGCCCGGTCTCCCCATTCCATTAAAATAAAGAGGCCGAAAAGCCGCCCCGCGTAAACCGGGGAAGGGCCGCCGTTCTCCGGTCCGGTTCCGCCGGAAGGGACATCCCCGGAGGGGTCTCCCTCAAAAGAAGCCCGGTAGGGGGGGGTGTTTTCCGCCGCCATGCCCCCTGTTCCGTTCCCGCCCCGCCCCGGAAGCGGGGCAAAATGGGGGGGATGGTTGAGCAGGGCCTCCATAGCCAGGGAATGCTGGTAAGTCCCGGGGGCTTCCCTTCTGTCATAAAACCCGGGGCTTCCGGAGCCGGGGCCGATCCTGAAATTTCCCCCCGGGAATTCGGGTGTCCGCGGCCCGGGAGCCGCCGCGGGCTCCCTTTGATACCCCTCCCCGGCGAGGAAGGTATTCCTGCGCCGGGTAAAATCCAGAAGGGCGGAACTTATCCGGTGGTGTATAGCCCCGGGATCGGCAAAACGGACTTCCCGTTTTGCGGGGTGGATATTGAAATCCGCCAGTTTCGGTTCGATTTCCAGGTAAATTCCTCCCAGGGGGTGAGTCCCGTTGGGGAACCACCCTTGAAGGCCGTATTCCAGGGCCTGAAGCAGAGAAAAATCCTGGATCCGCCTGCCGTTGGCGAAAACATATTGCTGCCGCCGGTCATGGCGGTAAAGTTCGGGCCCGCCCATTACGATGGCAACCGAAAACCCTGGGCCGCCGGCGTTAATCTCGTATAAAAAAGCTTCCTCCTCCTTAGTCAAAATGAGGGAGGCGAACCGTTCCTTATAACCGGATACCGGGGAAAGCAGGGTCTTGAGTTTTCCCTCCTGGGTGAAGCGGAATCCAAGTTCGGGAAAGACCAGCGCTTTATCAATAAAGGCCTGGCGGCAAAGCCCCCCCTCGCTTGCTTCCCGCTTGAGGAATCGTTTCCGGACGGGAATGGTGTCAAAGAGGCCCAGGGCCCGGACGCTGGTTCCCTTTGCCCGGTGGATCGGTTCAAGACGGGGCATATCCCGGCCGGCAGGTCCCACGCCAAGCCGCCAGGCCTCCCGGCCGTCCCGGCTGGTGAGAATTTCAAGCCGGGAAACCGCCGCCGCCGCGGCCAGGGCTTCTCCCCGGAAACCAAGGGTTTCCGCGGTATTGAGATCCTCCAGGGTCCGAATTTTGCTGGTCGCGTGGGTTTGCCAGCAAAGGGCCAGATCTTCCCGATCCATGCCCGTTCCATTATCGATTACCTCGACCCGGCGGCTGCCTCCCCCTTCGATCTCTACTTCAACGAGGGAAGCTCCCGCGTCAATGGCGTTATCCAGAAATTCCCGTACCAGGGCCGCGGGCCTGTCGATTACTTCCCCGGCGGCAATCTTCCGGGCTTCTTCGGGGGGAAGAATTTGGATCCCGCCGCTTTTTACCGCTGCCACGCCCCCATTTTCCATAAATCCTATTCCTTTTCGTCAAAAAGCCCCAGTTCAGGGGTCTCGTCGGCCTTAGCTTCCGGAGTGTTCATGAGTACCTCAATACGGCTTTCGACTTTTTCCAGGTCCTTTTCCAGAGACCGGGCCAGTTTAATCCCCTCTTCAAAGGCTTTGAGGGCCTCATCCAGGGGAATCTCCGGTTTCCGTATCTTTTCTCCCAGGGTTTCAAGCAGCTCCAGCCGCTCCTCAAAATTTTTCATAACCTCTCCTGCGTATTTCTTGCCGCGGTTTATATGGTTCCGAATATTTTTTCTTCTTCCCCGGCGGTCTCTGTTTTTGCGGTAATAATCCCCTCTAAAGGCCGGATAACCAGGATATCCCCGGGTTTGGCCTCTCCGGCCCGGCGAAGCGCCTTGCCGGTTTTTTTGTGGAGCACCACCGAAAAGCCCCGTTCCAGGATTGAGCGGGGGCTGCCCGCCTCAAGGCTCCTCTGGGCAAGTTCCAGCCGGCGGCGGAGGGCCGCGGTTCGTTCCGAAAGGCGGTCCAGGAGCGCTTCCTTGGCGTCATCGAACCGCACCAGCCGGGGCTGTAATATGGCCCGGAACCGGTATTCCAGATCCTCCATGCGGAAGGGCTTTAAGAGAAGCCGGATCCGCTCCGTTTTTGATGCCATGGTCCTGAGGAGGCCTTCTTCCAATTCCCCCAGCCTCACCCGGATTTCATTCCGGTTGGCGCTGACCAGTTCCGCCGCCGCCGACGGGGTAGGGGCCCGGAGATCCGCGGCGAAATCGCTTAAAGCCCAGTCTATTTCATGACCCACGGCGCTGACTACGGGGATGGCCGAAGCAAAGATGCTCCGGACCACCGCCTCTTCGGAAAAGGGGAGCAGATCCTCCAGGGAACCTCCCCCCCGGCCGACAATGAGCACATCCGCCAACTGCCATTGATTGGCCTGCTCGATGCGCCGGGCGATGAGGGCCGCCGCCTCGGTTCCCTGCACCGGCGCGGGAAGAATAATTACCCGGATTCCCGCCGCCCGGCGTTTCAGGATATTAAGGATATCCCGGACCGCCGCCCCGGTGGGGGAACTCACCACCGCCACGGTTTCCGGAAACCGGGGGATGGGACGTTTCCGGCCTTCGTCAAAAAGCCCCTCCGCGGCAAGGAGGCGCTTCCGTTTTTCCAGGAGGGCCAGAATATCCCCCGCCCCGGCAAGCTCCATCTCTTCACAGATAATCTGGTAGGTTCCCCGCTGGCTGTATACCGACAGGTTTCCCCGGA
>JAITRD010000055.1 GCA_031288575.1 Treponema sp.
GCGGCGTTGCAGTAGAGGGCGTAGGATTCCATGTCGGTACCGGCGCAGCCCATCCGGGCCCATTTTTGCCAGCCTTCGTCCCCCTCGGCGCTGTAAAGGGAAAAGAGGTCCGAAGAAAAGACATTCCCCACAAAAAAGCGGAGCCCCAGGGCCCGGGCGGCGGCTACCCCCTTTTCCAGGAGCCCGAAGTCCGCGCAGGCGGAAAAGGTACCCCCCAGATGGTACTGGGCGGCGTAGTTGGAATTGGTGGAGGAAGCCAGGGCAAAGAGGATGTCCCCCACCTCCAGTTCCGGGATAAGCCCCCCGCAGGTCCCGAGGCGGATAATGTTTTCCACCCCGTAATGGGCAAAAAGTTCGTAGGAGTAGATGCCGATACTGGGGGCCCCCATCCCCGAACCCATCACCGAAAGGGGCTTCCCCTGCCAGCTCCCGGTATAGCCCAGCATATTCCGGACGGCGCTGAACTCCCGGGCCCCTTCCAGGTAGGTACGGGCGAAAAATTGCGCCCGCAGGGGATCCCCGGGCATAAGCACCGTTTTCGCTATTTCCCCGGGTTTGGCGCCGTTATGGGGGGTTCCCTCATCCCTTTTATACAAATCAAAATCCATAGATTCCTCCTAACTTTTGCCCTTGTCGTAGGGCTGCCCCGACGCCCGGGGAGCGTAATCCTTGCCGCTAAAAAGAACCAGGGTTACCAGGGTGATAAAATAGGGCAGGGCGTTAAAAAATTCCGGGGGAAGGAACTGTAAAAAGGCGATGTTGGTGATATTCACCGCCAGGGCCGAGGAAATGCCGAAGAGGAAGGAGGAGCCCAGGATCCCCAGGGGCAGCCAGCGGCCAAAGGAAACCGCCGCCAGAGCGATAAAGCCCTTGCCGTTAATGGTCGTTACGGTAAACTGGATGTCCTGGGTCAGGACGATGCAGCCCCCGGCAAGCCCCGCCAGGGCCCCGGATAAAAGAACGGCAATGTAGCGGATCCTGAGGACATTAACCCCCGCGGAGGCCAGGGCCTGGGGATGTTCCCCGCAGGCCCGGAGCCTGAGGCCCCAGGGCCGTTTGTAGAGGACAAACCAAGTAAGGCCCAGGATCAGGAGGGCTATCCAGGCAGTGGGGTAGATGCCCCCGGGACCGGGCATCATCCCCAATTTGGGGTTCATGGTCCGATCCATGCGGAACAGGAGCTGGCAGAAAAAGACCGTTACCCCGTTGGCGAGGAGGTTGATTCCCGTGCCGGAGATCACCTGGTCCGCCCGGAGGGTAATAGAGGCAAAGGCATGGATCAGGGAAAAGAGGCACCCCGTAAGGGCGGCAAAAAACAGGGCCAGGGGTACGGAAAAACCGATAAGGTTTTCCAAAAAGACATGGCTCGTGGCGGCGGTCATGGCGCCGATAACCATAAGCCCCTCCAGGGCGATATTAACCACCCCGGCCCGTTCGCTGATAAGCCCCCCGGTGGCGGCGATAAGAATGGGGGCCACAATCATCAGGGTTGAGGGGAGCATCTTTACCAGGCTGAATAAAATATCGATCATTCCATTGACCTCCCCTTCCGGGCCTTTTCCTTCATCTGCCATTCCATGATGATCCGCACGCCCCCCCGGAGGGAGATAAAGACCACCACCAGCCCCATAATAATTGAAGTAATTTCCTTGGGGATCTGCCGGGACTGCATCAGGGGCTGGGCGGATTTGAGCATCCCGAAGAGGAGCCCCGAAAGGGCGGTCCCCCAGGCGGTACTGTTCCCCACCAGGGCAACCGCGATGCCGTCAAAGCCGTATCCGTCCTGAACCGCCAGGACCCGGCCCGCGGAAAAGGCCCCCAGGGACACCACCGACCCCGCCAGCCCCGCGAAGGCCCCGGAGATGGCCATGGCGGAAATAATCGCGGCGTTTACGTTGATCCCCCCGTACCGGGCGGCCTCCTTGTTAAACCCCGTAGCCCGCAGGGAATAGCCCAGCCGGGTCTTGCCGATGACGATCCAAAAAAACACTACCGCCCCCAGGGTAAGCCAGAGGCCGTGGTTCAGCCGGGACCCGTTGGTAAGGGATTCCAGGAAAGAACTCGAAAGCCGGGCCGTGGGGGGAAAGGGAGGGGTTTGGAAGGTATTGGTGCCGGGGATCCGCATGGTCAGGTACCGGGAAGCGTAAAGGGCGATATAGTTCATCATAATGGTAGCCACCACCTCGGACACGCTGAACCGGGCCTTAAAATACCCCACAATGCCCCCCCAAAGGGCCCCGGCGATCAGGGCCGCCGCCGCGGCCAGAACCCAATGGAGGACCGGAACCGGGGGGCCGTAGATGGCGACAAACTGGGCCGCGGTAAGGCCCGCAATGTATTGTCCCTCGGCGCCGATATTAAAAAGCCCGGTCCGGGCGGCAAAGGCCATGGACAATCCGCAGAGGATCAGGGGGATGGACATAATCAGCCATTCCCCGATATACCGCACATTCAGGGTTCCCCGCCGGAGATCCCAGCCGGTTAAAACCTGGACTATGGCCTGGTACATCCCCGCGGGGTTCCGGCCCACCAAAAGGATAAGGACCGTGCCCACCAGGAATCCCAAAAGGACCACCGCCACCGACACCAGGCCGTCGGAACCGGTAAAGAGTTCCAGAAGCCCTTCCCGCAGCGGGAAGGGCCGGATTTTGTTTCCCCTGTCTGTTTGCTTACCCATGGGCAGCCACCCCGGCCATCATGGCCCCGATTTTCCGCTCATCCGCCTCCGCCGCGGGCACCGTCCCAACCAGGGAACCTTTGGAAATAACGGCGATCCTGTCGCAGAGCCCCAGGATCTCATCCAGTTCAAAGGACACCAGGAGTATCGCCCGGCCCTTGTCCCGTTCTTCAACAATACGCCGGTGGATGTATTCAATGGCCCCCACATCCAAACCCCGGGTAGGCTGGGCCACGATAAGGAGTTCCGGGGAAAGGTCCAGTTCCCGGGCGATGACCACCTTTTGCTGGTTTCCCCCGGACATGGATTTTACCGGCGTCCCGGGGCCGTTTCCGGCCCGGATGTCAAATTCTTCTATTAATGTTTCGGCGTGTTTGGTGATAACCGGGAAGGACAAAAAACCCAGAAAGCTCGAATAGGGCGCCTCCCGGTAACTTTTCAGGATAAAGTTTTCATCCAGCCGGAAATCGAGGACCAGGCCGTGTTTGTGCCGATCCTCCGGAACCAGCCCCATCCCCCGCACATTGCGGCGGCGGATGCTCTCCCGGGAAATATCCTTCCCCTTCAACAAAACACGGCCGGCCTTAACCGGGAGGAGCCCCGCGATGGCCGCCACCAGTTCCGACTGGCCGTTGCCGTCCACCCCGGCAATCCCCGCCACTTCCCCGGCGCGGACCTCCAGGGAGAGGTCCCGTACCGCCGGCACCCCCTTGGAACCTATGACCCGCAGGTTTTCTATGCCAAGGACCACCTCCCCGGGGGAAAGCTCCCTTTTTTCTATCCGGAAATTCACCCTCCGGCCCACGATCATCTCCGCCAGTTCATTTTCATCCACCTCATCCACCCGGACGGTGGCGATGTATTTCCCCCGGCGCAGCACCGTGCAACGGTCCGCCGCGGCCTTGATTTCCTTTAACTTATGGGTAATAAAAACAATGGTTTTCCCCTCCGCCTTGAGCCGGCGGAAAATGTCCAGGAGCTCGTCGATTTCCTGGGGGGTAAGAACCGCGGTGGGCTCATCAAAGATAAGGATATCCGCGTCCCGGTAGAGGATCTTGAGGATCTCCACCCGCTGCTGCATCCCCACGGTAATATTTTCGATCCGGGCCCGGGGGTCTGCCGCCAGGCCGTAGGTTTCCGAAAGTTCCGCCACCCGCTTTTCCGCCGCCCGCAGGTCCAGGTTTCCCCATTTGTTGCGGGGCTCCATGCCCAAAACAATATTTTCCGTAACGGTAAAGTTATGGACCAGCTTAAAATGCTGATGCACCATCCCTATCTTCAAGAGGGTCGCGTCATTGGGGCTGCGGATCTGGGTCTCCCGGCCCCGGATCCGGATCGCCCCCCCGTCGGGCTCATAGAGGCCGAAAAGGATGGACATAAGGGTCGATTTGCCGGCCCCGTTTTCCCCCAAAAGGGCATGGATCTCCCCCTCCGCCACCTCAAAACGGATCCGGTCATTGGCGACAATGCCGGGGAATATTTTGGTGATATCCGTCATTTCTATCGCAGGTATGGGCATAGCCGTTCCTTTTTTCATACTATGACCGATCGTCAAAAAAAAATCCATATCCCCGGACTGAGGGATAGGGCTCCTGCCTGTAAGGGGGAAGAGATTTCCGTATGAGAGAGGGAAAACGGGCTGCCTGCCGAAGATGAAGCGGAAGATTGACAAAAATATTAATTTATTGTATATTAATTCTTAACGGCGCCGTACCCAAGCGGTAAGGGAGAGGTCTGCAAAACCTTTATGCGGCAGTTCGATTCTGCCCGGCGCCTTCCGGTTGCTTTATAATTCCTTGTATTATAAGGAGTTAGAATTACCTGTTTTATTCGATGGCTTGGCTTAATGCCCATAAACCGAAGGTTCGCCGGATCTTCGATCCGCTCTTGCTCCGGTTCAAATAATGCGGCGCCCGCAAAAATTTGGCATATTTGACTTTCCCCCGTGCGGCGGGCCCCATAAACGGGCTTGCCCGGGTAATAAAACACATCAGGCGCGGCCCAATATCCGCGGAGGGACGTTATGAAGGGCAGGGGTCTTCAGGTTTCGGAATTTCTCTATTATGCGTCCTTTGTGCCGGGGATGGAGGGGGTAGTGGAAGAGATAGTCCGCGGCCGGCTCCCGGAGGCGCATATACGGAAATTGTCCGAAGGGGCCATCCTCTTTCAAAGTTCCTGTACCTACGACAGGCTGAATTTTTTCTGTTTTAACAATATTTTTGCCGTGATAAGCCTTATTGAAAATCCCCCCGCCGATACCGCCCTGGAACAGCATATGCGGAGGGTCTGTGCCGGCGGGGAAAGAAACCGGATCATCGGGGAAAATGTTCAAAGGATCCGTTCTTTTCGGATTGTTACCTTTCGGGAAAACAAACCCGTCCCGGTGCCGGAAAAACTCAAGCGGGATGCCGAAGCCGCTATCGCCCGGCAGTCGGCCCTGAGGGTCAGCCGCGCCTTGCCCGATACGGAATTTTGGTTTTTGTACCGCCGGGAGGGGTATTCCCTTTTTATGAAGCGGCTGACCAAACATCCGGTCTCCGAAAAGACCCGGTTCCGGGGGGAACTTTCCCCCCAACTGGCCTATATGCTCTGCCGGATGTCGGAACCCAAACACACCGACACGGTTGCGGACCCCTTCTGCGGGTACGGGTCCATCCTCGCGGAGCGGATGAAACATTTTCCCCTGCAAAGGTTCTACGCCTTTGACATCGACGAGGCGGCGCTGGGAAGGGCCCGTAAAAAGATCCCCCCTAAACTCAAGGATGCCTGTACCGTCCAAAGGGCGGAGTTTCATACCCTGCCCGGTTTATTGCCCGAAGAAAGCCTGGACGCCATTATCACCGATCCCCCCTGGGGTATGTACGCCGGCACGGAGATTCCCCTGGAACAATTTTACCGGGACATGATCGCGGTTTTTACCGGTTTGCTTAAAAAGGACGGGCTTATTATTTTGTTAAGCGCCCGGGAGGACATCCTTAAAAACGCGGCCCCGGATTTGGAAATAGTCCAAACCTTGCCGGTTTTGGTGTCCGGCAAAAAGGCGCGGGTCTTTAAGTTCAAGAAGATCCGGTAAGGGTAGGCCTCTCGGACCGCTTCGGAGCCCCTCCGGCATCTGCCGAAGCCGGGCTTTTTGGGGAAAAATAAGTATGCCCCCTAAAGAAAAAGCCAAAGAGGCGCCCCGCGGCATCTCGTAAAGGTAAAGCCGGGAACCCCGCAGGGCATTCTTTTTGCCCTTTTTGACTTTCGGCTTAGGTTTATGCGGGTTTGTGCCGAAATATATATACCGCCCGGTTTCTGTTTTTCGCCTTTTTTACGGCTTAACCGTGCCGGCGATGGAAATATAGGGATAATGAGGCCCCTTTGGAGGGTTGTTCCTTTAAAAAACGGCCTAAATAACGGTTATTTTTATGGGTGCTGAAAAAAAGCATTGATTTTATAAAAAAAAGATCATAAGATTTTTTATAATTGTTTTTTCTATTCATGCCATAGAAAGGATATAGAACTTGATAAATTAATATAAAAGCTGGCAGGTAGGGATTGGTTTAGTATGTTAAAATGGAAGTTCTTGCTCCTATTTTTTTTGTTTGTCTTTTTTTTATTCCTTCCTCCAGCAGGAATGGCTCAAACACCTCCTCCTGTAGAAGTAGCGGTGATGACTTTTCTAGGGGACGATTTGGATTCAAGCACCCAGTTACATGACGCGACTCTTAACGAAGTACAGAGTATTGACGGATATGAGCCCCGGCCTATTACCCTGGAGGAACTTCCGGAAAGTGCCAGTTTTCCCCCGGATGAGCCTCCTGATCCGACTTTTTTAGGGGGTTCCCGTTATGTTCTTACCGGAGAGTATTATGTGGACCTTGAGGATATGCAGCATTTTCAGCTCTGGTTATGGAAGTCCAACGACGGTTCTTTAGTATATACCGACGAATTGGTTGCTGAGGATCTGGAAGAGGCCATGAGCTATATGCCGGCCCTGGTTACTTGGGTTTTTTCCCGCATACCCGTAGAAAGAAGGGTAACGGTGCTGGAGCAGGCCGCCGAAATAGAAATCGATTCGAGCGGCCAGGAGTATGAGGTGATCAATGATCCCCTTAACCGGTGGCTCTATTTGGGTGCGCGGGCGGGAGGTTCTTTCCGCTTTTATACCCTCCCGAAATTGGTAAAAGATTATAGTTCGAATTTTACCCAGGGTTTCAGCTATGAAATCGGCCTCCAGATCGGATTCCGGTTTTTGTCCTTTATGAGCATTCAGGCAGAAGCGGTTTTTACCCAGGACAGCGCCCCCTTCCGGGGCCCCAAATTCCAAATGCTGGATGAAGAAATTCGCTATATTTATTATACCGATACCTATAGTTCCATGTCACTGATGTTCCCTGTTACGGTGAAATTCCCCATGCAATTTAAACCCTTTATTATTTCTCCCTTTGGAGGGCTTTATTTAACCATGCCGCTGGGGCAAATGACCATTGAGACCTCCGATGTTGCCGAAAACGCGGCGAGCGGAGCCTATGAATACGCTCTTACGATGGCCCTGGGGCTTACTTTGGGGGCGGATTTCGGCATCCAAATGGGGCCGGGAATTCTCTTTTTGGATTTACGGTATAACGGCGATCTGGGAAATACCGTTATTCAGATTGATAGCGGCAGGGAGTATAAACGAAGCATGATTTCCTTTTCTATAGGGTATGAATTAGCGCTATTCAATAAGAGACGACGGGTAGGTGTCCAGGAATGAAACGGCTTGTGGTAACTTCCTTCTTGATGGTGTTATGTAGTACCGCTGTTTTTTCTCAGGCCCAGGATGGAAGGGGCACTTGGTATGTGACTGATTCTAAAGCTTTGAACGCTTCCCATGCGACTTTGCCCCTTGGAACCCGGGTCCGGGTGACGAACCTGCAAAACGATCGGCAGGTTATCGTTACAATCAATAACCGTATCGTTGAAACGCCAAACCGGCTCATCGACATATCTAAGGCGGCGGCGGATAATCTGCAAATGAATGAACGGGGAACTACGCCGGTACGGATTGAGGTACTAAGCCGGCGGGCGGCCCCTACTACCGCCGAACCCGTTGTTCCTGCCACTCCCGCCGCTCCTGCCGCTCCCGCCGAACCCGTTGTTCCCGCCGCTCCCGCCGCTCCCCTGGCTAATGCCAATACGGCTCCTCCCCAGGAGGAGGCTCCCTATACGGAACCGGCCGCGGCGGCCCCGCCTCCTTCAACCCCTCCCGAGGAGGAACTTTCTGTAACTACCACTGCGGTTTCCCGGCGTCCCGCCGCTGTTCAGCAGGAACCCCAGCCCGTTCCTCAGAATTCAGCGAATCCGGGGATAGTTAATCAAACCGTCATTACCATTAACGGCATACCCCTTAACAATACTCCGGGCGTCGCTTCGGCAGGGGTCAATCCTCCTTATGTCAGCAGCCCGGAAGGAACCGCGGCAATTGCGGACTCCTGGCCCTCGGTGGTGTCCCCGGCTCCCGCGGTGGTGTCCCCGAACCCCGCGGTGGTGTCCCCGAATCCCGCGATAGTGAGCCCTTCCCCGGTTGTGGTGGCTCCCGCTCCGGCGATTATATCCCCGGTAGTGGTACCCCCGGTGATTGCCCAGCCCGTTCTAGCCCCGCCGGTCCTGGCGTCGCCGGTTTTGGTGGAGCCGGTGCTTGCCAACCCGATCCTTTCGGAACCGGTAGTTTCAAATCCGGTGGTGTCTAAGCCGGTGGTTTCGGAACCGGTAGTTTCAAATCCGGTAGTGTCTAAGCCGGTAGTTTCAGAACCGGTGGTTTCTACTCCGGTAAGATCCAAGCCCCTGAAGGCGCCTCCGGTAGTAACGGCCTCGCCGCCCCCCGCGGCGAGGCCTCTTTCTGTTCCCCCCCCGCAAGGGGAGGTTGTTCCCGCCCGCATTGTACCCCGTAAGCCCGATCCCTATAGTCAAGCGCTTTACCGGGTGCAGGTTGGTTCCTTCCTTGACGAAAAAAACGCCATGGTAGCCTATAAACGTTTGGTTGAGGCCGGGTTTAGCCCCAGTTATGAACATTATAACAATTATTTCCGGGTAGTATTAACCAGAATCCGGGCGGGGGAAATAGAAAATGTCGCCTGGCGGCTTGGGGCCGCGCAGTTTTCGGAAATTCTGCTTCGGGAAGAGCGGTAATCCCTGCCTCGAACCGCTATATGGACGGCCGTCCAACTGATGGCAGCCCCCCGCTTTTACCTTGCCGGTCATCCATGTTAAATTATCCTTCATGGTTATTGATAAAAAGGCCCTTCTTTTTATTTCTTTGCACCGTCAGCAGCTCCTCGAAAAGGCGCCCTGTAAAACCGTGGTCTCAAATCTTTGCGGTTTACAGGCCCAGTTTGCCAATAACCCGAAATACGCGCTGCGAATCCGGGGCAGTGATTTTGATGAAAAACACTGGCACGAGGGTCTGGTAAAAACCTGGACCCTCCGGGGAACCCTTCATACGATTTTGTCAAAGGAACTGGGACTTTTTTTATCCGCCCGGGGCGCCCTTGACGGGTGGCATCCCGCCTGGAACCTTGAAAGCCGGCGTATGGAATATTGGTCGGATTTTTTGCTGGAACAGATAGCCGGGGGAATCTACGAGCGGGAGGCCCTCAAAAGAAGGTGCGTAAAAAAAGGCATGGCCCCGGAGGAGCTGCAAAATGTATTTCACGGATGGGGCGGGCTTATCTACGAGATGAGCCGACGGGGGCTTATCGCCTATCATCCGGGCACGGTCAAACGCTTTGTCCTGTGCCGGGACGTAGCCTGGATAGGAAAGGACGAAGCCCGGGCGGTTTTGCTGCGCCGGTACTTTCAGGTTTTTGGCCCCGCAACCATTGAAGATTTTCGGTATTTTACCGGTTATAAATCCAGGGAAATAAAAACCCTCCTTGGGCAGCTATCGGCGGAACTGTCCGGCCTTTCCTGCGGGGGAAAGGAATACTGGTATCTTGGGGAACTGCCCGGTTTCGGCGAACTCCCTTCTTGTGTATTTCTCAGCGGTTTTGATCAGCTCCTGATGGGCTACCTGGATCGATCCCGCCTGATGGACGAGCAATTTAAGCCGGCGGTAACGACCAATACCGGCATCGTGTTTCCCACGGTTTTGCTCCGGGGCCGCGTACAGGCCAAATGGAAAAAAGACGGCAGGACCCTTTATATTACGCCCTTTAGCGTTCTGAAAAAAAAAGAAAAATCCCTTATCGCCGAGACGGGGGAAGAAATATTCGCGGGGGGAATAAGAGAAACCCTTTTTTGCGACGAGACCCCCTGACCGTGTTTTGGCCGGCCTAAAAGCCGGCCCCCTGGTTTTGCTCCGGCGCCGGTTTCCCGGGGGGGAGGCTGTTTTTCCGCATCTCCTCATACATTTCTGTATACTTTTTGGCCGATTTGGTCCAGGAGAAATCCTGTTTCATCCCCCGGATGCGCATGGCTTCTATCTGCCGCCGCCGGTTATAGTAGGCCCAGATGGCCCATCCGACGGTGTTATACACAGCCTGGGGGGTAAGGTCGTCGAACATAAAACCCGTGCCGGCTCCCGTTTCCTGGTTAAAATTTTCCACCGTATCCGCGAGGCCCCCGGTATTCCGCACGACAGGCAGGGTGCCGTAGGCCAGGGAGTACATCTGGTTAAGGCCGCAGGGTTCATAACGGCTGGGCATGAGGAAAAAATCGCTCCCCGCCTCAATAAGGTGGCTTTCCTCCTCGCTGTAACCGATATGGGCTTTAAAATTGGAAAGCCGGCCGGAAAGGCTCCGGAGTTCATTTTCACACCAGGCTTCACCGGTGCCGATAAGCACGAACTGGAGGTTCATGTCCCGGCAGATGGACCAGGCGGAACCGTAGGCGGGGCCGAAGAGTTCCCCCACGCCTTTTTGCCCGGTCAGGCGGGTAACCATGCCGACGATGGGAACATTCTCCCCCGGGGGCAGGTTGAATTTCTGCCGGAGTTCCTCCTTGGCCGCGGCCTTTCCGGACATATCCTCGGTGCTGTAGGTTTGGGGGATGTATTTATCCGTCTTGGGGTTCCATACCGAGGTGTCTATGCCGTTAAGGATGCCCCGGTAGTCCTCCCGCCGGTAACGGAGAACCCCGTCCAGGCGGAACCCGTGGGCCGCGGAGCAGGTTTCCGCCGCGTAATTGGGGGATACCGTGTTGAGCTTATCTGCGGTGCTAATCCCCGCCTTGAGAAGATTCATCATGTTCCAATCGTCAAAACCCGCGTTATAAAAAACATCCCAGCTCAGCCGGGTACAATAAAAATCGTCCTTGCGGTAAATTCCCTGATAACCCAAATTATGGATCGTTAGAACCGAAAGGGTCCGGGCGAATTCCCCGTCGGGGAAGTCCCTTTCCCCGTATTTCAGAAACACCGGCGTCAGGGCCGCGGGCCAGTCATGGGCATGGAGTATGTCGGGATACCAGCCGGTTTTCCGGCAGAGCTGAAAAACCGCCCGGCAAAGAAAGGCGAAACGCCGGGGATTGTCCAGAAAATCCGGCTCCGAGGGAGTGCCGTAGATGCCGTCCCTGCCAAAAAACCCCTCATGGTCGATAAAAAAAACGCGGACCGGGTTTTTAGGGGGGGAACCGGGCAGGTCTGCGGTATAAACGGCGCTCCATATCTCCCCGCCGCCGGTATGAACCCCCAGGGCGCCTTCAAGCAGACGCAGATCGTTCCGGTTGACGCAATAATACCGGGGCATCACGATACAGACTTCGTGGCCTAATTTTGCCAGGGCAATGGACAAGGCAGAGACCGCATCGGCCAGGCCGCCGGTTTTAGCGAAGGGAACCGCCTCGCTGGATGCCATAAGAATTTTCACCTTCAACTCCTTTCCGAAGCAGTTCCCGGGCAATCAGTAACGGCTTCATCCATATAAATAATAGTAACAGCTATTCAGCCGCCTGTCAAAAAAGACCGGCCGGCTATTCATTCCCCCCGCTTCCCCCCACGCCGCTCCGGGGAGGCTCATTGAGGCTTTTATAATTGTTTGGCCCGGTTTCAATTATTAAAAAGACTCGATCATGGAAAAACCGTTTTCTTTAATTATCTGGAGCCCCTTTTCATAATCCCCCAGTTTAAAGATAACCACCGCCTTTCCCACCGTCCCCTCCAGGGACGCGTAGAGGTATTCGATATTGACCTTGGATTTCTGGAAAAGTTCCATCACCCTGGCAAGGCTGCCCGGAGTATCGTCGATTTCCACCGCCGCCACGTTGCTGCTCCGGGTGGTGAACCCGGCCTCGTTGAGGGCTTTGACGGCTTCGGCGCTTTTATTCACAATAAGCCTGAGGATGCCGAAATCCGCCGTATCCGCGATGGATATGGCCCGGATATTAATCTCCGCCTGGGTCAGGACTTTGGTAACCTCCCCTAGCCGGCCCGCGTTATTTTCCAAAAATACGGATATCTGTTTAATTGCCATAATCACTCCTTACCAATAGTTTCCGCCCGAAATTCATAGCCGTCAAATTTGGCGGTTATCAATAACCCGTTTGGATTTGCCCATGGACCGCTCGATGGTTTTGGGCTCCACCAATTTTACCTTTAGGGAGATCCCCAGTTTGGACCGCATGACGTTTTCAATCTTTCCCCGCAGGACCTCCAGGTTTTTGGTTTCGTCGCTGAAAAATTCCCTTTTAACCTCCACCTGAAGCTCCACCTCGTCCAGATGGGTGGGACCCCGGTCAACAACGATAAGGTAATGGGGATCGGTCCCC
>JAITRD010000098.1 GCA_031288575.1 Treponema sp.
AGGGTGGACAGGCGGTGGGATACGATGAGCAGGGTCTTATCCCCGTATTCATCCTCCAGGGTTTTCAGGATCCCCTTTTCCGCCAGTACGTCCAGGTTTGAGGTGGGCTCGTCCAAAACGAGGATGTCCGGGTCCGGGAGCATCGCCCGGGCAATGCCGATTCGCTGTTTTTCGCCCCCGGACAAACGGCCCCCGAACTCTCCCAGCTGGGTATCGTAACCCTCGGGAAGGGTTTGGATAAAATCGTGGATATGGGCCCGTTTCGCCGAAGCTTCAATTTCTTCCCGGGAAGCCTCGGGCTTGCCCAGGGCGATATTGGCCGCGATGGTATCGTTAAAAATAAAGGTGTCCTGTTCCAATAATACGATACGGGAGCGGAGGCTCCTGAGGGAAATTGCCTTAAGGGGTATGCCGTTGATGCGGATCTCCCCGGAGCTGGGTTCCCAGAAACGCAGCAGCAGCCGGATAATCGTCGATTTGCCAATCCCGCTTTCCCCCGCCACGCCGATCCGGTCCCCCCGGCGGATGGTAAGGTTCAGGTTTTTCAGGATCTCCTCCCTTTCGGACCGGTACCGGAAAGAAACATGGTCAAAGTCGATCCGCTGGATAGGCCCCAGATCGACGGGGTTTTCCGCCTCAATAACCTCGGGTTCCGAATCTTCCAGGATAAAAAGCCGTTCCGCGGCGGCATAGGTTTCCAGCAGGTTCGAGATAACCATGGTCAGGGACTGGGTTGAGGAAAAGGACGCGGAAACCACAAAGGAGAGGAGAATAATGCCCCCGGGGTTTCCGAAGCCCCGGAGCACCAGATAAGAAGCGACGGCAACCACCAAAATTCTGGCAAGGTATACAAAAAATACCGGCGCCGAAGTTACCATCTGCCGGTGAAGGGTTAAAATATGGGCGGCCCGGTTAATCTCCCTGGTCTTTTCCCTGACCATCTCCGCCCTCCGTTTGCCGAAACCGAAAATCTGAATATCCCTTAAGGAGCCGATGCTTTCCAGAATGAGGGACTTGAGCTCCCCGATGCGGGTCCGGTAATTTCTGCCGATATTCCGCCCGGTCCTAATGGCCGTCATGGGCAGGAGGATGCTGATAATGATATATACCGGGAGGAGGGTTACGGCGAAAAGGATATGGTTTCTTCCGGCTATGCAGAGGGTAATAAGGGGCAGCAGAAACACCGTAAAGAGGGGGCCGATAGTATGGGCGAAAAAAAATTCGACGGTTTCAATATCCGCCACGGCGATGGAAAGAATATCCCCCTTCTGCCGGTCCATAAGGCGGGCCGGGGCAAGGCGGCTGATGGTTTTAAAAAAGCTGACCCTCATCATGGCAAGCAGTTTATAGGCCGCTCCGTGGGAAACATAGCCTTCAATGTACCTGCAGGAAAAGATGCCCCCGGCGCAGAGGAACATGGCGGCTCCCCAGAACCAGGGGGAACCGGCGGAGCTTTGACCGGCACAGAGGAGGATCAGCATGGCCGCGGAAGCCAGAAGGCCGATATGGGATACATTGCCGACGATGCTCGCCAGGGTGGATATGGCAAGGGGGCCCTTTACCGGGCCGGCAATTTTGAATAAACGTTTTGACAGGGCTAAAACGCCCGTTCCGGTTTTCATTCGGCGCCTCCCGCGGCCTGTTCTACCCGGCCATACTCCCCGGCGCCCCGGAATACCCGGTTTTGTTCCGCATCCCGGCGTATCCCTTCGCCATACCGTTCCAGCGCCTCCTGTTCCCGGACCAGCCCGTAATAAAGACCCTGCCGGGCCATAAGCTCTTCATGGCGCCCTGCCTCGACAAGGGCGCCCTTGGCCAGCACAAGGATGCTGTCCGCCCCCCGGATGGCCGCAAGGCGGTGGGAAATAAGGATTAAGCTCCGGGTTTTGGACAGATCGGCGATGCAGGAACGGATCTCATCCTCGCTTTCCCGGTCAATGCCGGAGGTGGCCTCGTCAAAGATAATGTAGGGGGCATTGCTGAGGAGCACCCGGGCAATGCCGATCTTCTGCCGCTGCCCCCCGGAGAGTTTCGCCCCCCCGTCGCCGACATCGGTCTTGAGCCCCTCGGGCAAAGCGAGGACCCAGTCCTTAAGCCGGGCCGAATAGAGGGCTTCCAGGAGTTCTTCCCCGGAGGCATCCGGCTTGGCAATTTTCAGGTTATCCTCAATGGTGCCGCTGAAGATCCCCACCTGCTGGGGGACCATGCTGATTTTCCCCCGCAGTTCTTCCGGGGTAAAGCTCCGGTAGTCCCGCCCCTCAAAAAAAATCCGGGAAGCTCCCTCCGGGGGATCAAAAAACCGCATAAGCAATCCGGCGATGGTACTTTTCCCGCAGCCGGACCTCCCCACCAGGGCGCTTACCTTTCCCCGGGGAAAATCCAGGGAAATATCCTCCACCACATTATGCCGGCTGATATAGGAAAAACTCACATGAGACATCCTGATGCCGTCAAAACCGCCCTCCCCCTCCCCTTCATTCCGGTTTATTACTGTCCGGGAAGCGTCAATATCCAAAAGGGCGGAAACATTTTGCGCCGCCGCAATCCCCGCGAGGGCCTGATGGGTAACATTCATCAATTGACGGATGGAACTAAAAAAACCATAACCCAGCATAAGCACCAAAAGGGCCGAGGAAAGGCTAATCTCCCCCTTTAAAAGCTGGCGGCACACAATCACCACGGCAATGCCGACCGAAATATAGATAACACTGTCGGAGAATAAAAAGGACCGGAAATTCGTCCGCATCACATCCATGATCCGGCCGGTAAAATCCCGGGCTTTGGTTTCCAAAACCTCGGTACGCCCCTTGTCCTGATTAAAGAGCTTAATGGTAGTGAGGTTTTGAAGGCTCTCTAAATAATAGGCGGTAAGGTTACGGAAACTTGTCCAATAATTATCCTTAAGCTTATTAACTAAACCCCGGAAAAGGTTATTCCCCGGAACCAGGACCAGGGTGGCGATCAATAAAAAGAGCGCCGCCGGAAAGGAGACGTTCTTAAGCCGGAAAAAAAGATATACCGGCGCGCAGAAGCAATAACAGAGCCCCGGAAGGTATTTGCTGTAATAAAGCTGCATCGACTCAACCCCGTCCGCCGCGGAGGCTATCGCGGCCCCGGGACCGCCCAGTTTTTCCACGTTCCCTACATCCAATTCCAGGAGTTTGGCAAAAATTCCCTCCCGCAGGGAAAGCCGCGCCCGGGCGGTACAGCGGTATTCCGCCTCCCCGATAAGGAGCTCCCCGGCAAGAATGATCAGGGCGTTCAGAAAAGCCGCCCATACCGCCCGGGAAAAATCCCCGGCCCCCATCCTCGGGTCTACAATATTTCCCAGGAAGGATGAAACAACGCCGGCAAACCCCGCGGTTCCCACAAGAACCAGAACCCGCAACAGGGTGATAAGGAAGATCCACCCCCGGACTCCCTTTGACATGCGGAGTAATATTTTATTTATCAATAACACGGTATCCTCCTTAAAGTTAGCTTATAATAACACGGACCGCCTGTTAATGCTATGCCTGGGATATTAAAACAGGTTTTCACTTAAGGGGGCCGGTTCCCCGGAGAGGTCCTAAACTTGACCCACAAAATTTTGTATAATTCCCGCCGAGGAAGGGAAAATGCCGGGAAAAATGCTTGTAGAGTCCGCCTCCGCTATCTTCGATACCCTTCGGCGGGGAACTCCGTGGACCTGCTTGCAGGTCCCTATTTTCCCCGGCCTTTCCCCTTCCCCGGCGGGCCTACTCAAGAAAAGTGGGGCAAATTAGCCTGAAGGGGGGGATAACGGTACTCGGATAATGAATTTACCGCCTA
>JAITRD010000116.1 GCA_031288575.1 Treponema sp.
TTCCCCGGTCCATATCAATCCGTTCAACCGCCCCCTCAAATTCCGCGCTGGGCCGTTCAATAACCCGGGAAAAAAATATCAGGGAACGTTTAGAAAGCCGGCTGTATTGGGGATCCCGCCGGGGATACCAAAAGGGAGTTCCCCCGCCGGGAACAAACTCGGTAAAAACCAGGGGAGTAAAAGGAAAATTCCGAGGCCGCAGGATATAAGAAAAGCCCTCCCACTCAACCCGCAAAACAAAGGGGTACTCTTCCCAGCGAATAAAGGCCTTTACCCGCTCTTCCTCCCCCAGGGGATAGGCAAAAACCGGCGTTTCATCTTCCCGCTCTACAGGCGTCTCGGCAAATACCGCCAGCTCCGCTTCCCGGGGAACCCCCGCATAAAAAAAAACCCGCAAATCCTCCAGCCTGTCCTGATCCGCGTCATAACAATATTCCGTAAGGGCGCCCTCTTTATAATGGACTTGAATTTCAGGAAATCCGTCTTTATCCGCATCCTCTAAAATAACACCGGAAAAGCTCAAAAGGTTTCGCCGAAAACGGTCTTTACCCTTTTGATGCCGGATAAGATCCCAAACCGATTTAAGCAAAACCTTATCCAAGGAGGAATTTTGAAAAAGCTGATCTATGGCCTGATCCTCATCTATCAAGCCGAGGTTAAGCGCCGGGGGAATTGAGCCGGGGGAAGGGGTATAGGCCGCCCGGTATGCCGCCAGCAGCCGGTACCCTTCGGCGGCATCCCGGATAAAGGGGGCCGCCAAATAGGCCAATTCCGGATCCGCCTCTAATAAAAAGGGAAGCCCCTTGAGAACCAGGGCTATTAAATCCCCTTCGTTCTCTTCCGGGAGCCTGTCCGCGGCATATTCGAGAAACAGCCTCGGAAAAAAGGGATCCCAGGGATAGGCATCCAGGGCTTTCGCCATAAGGGAGCGGAAATCCTTCCGGCGGTCAAGGCCCTTTAGGGCGAAAAGCCGCAAGCGGTCGGCCCCGGCGCCGGGAGGCAGGGGGGCCAAAACATCCAGGGCCTCCGGAAAGCGCCGCAGGGCGATTAAGGTTTCCGCCTCCAGAAGCCTCCCCTCCCCCGGGCTATACCGGTGCCAGCGGTCCACCTCCAGCGCCCGCCTAAGGGCCGCAAGAACCGCCCCCCTGGGCCGTCCCCGGCGGGAACAAACCAGAGCAAAGAGGTAGGAAATATCCGAAGACACATCGGAAAAATCCGTCCCCCGTTCAAGGGCCGCCGCCGCTTCATCCCAACGTTCCTCCGATATGGCTTGCCTAACCCAGTCAACGTATTTTATCCCCGCTTCCCAATCGCCGTTAAAGTCCCGGCTGCCAATCTGGGCGGCAGCCGGCATAACAAGTCCCATTACCAGGACCGGCAAAATGATAAAAGGACGGCAATTCATTTTAAGAATGGGGGGCAGCCGACAAAAGGGCAAGGTTCTCCCGGGGAGGAAAACCAAGGATGTTCCGTACCTCTTCATCAATCAGGGTCTCCCGGGCTATCAGGGCATCGGCCAGGAGTTCCAGATCATTTTTATGGGCAAACAGGATGCTTTGGGCCAAATCTTTGGCGGTATCCAATATTTTTTTTACCGCCCGGTCTATGCGCTGGGCGGTATCTTCAGAGTAATCCTTGTGCCGGGCAATCTCTTTGCCCAAAAAAATAGGTTCCTCTTCCTGACCGTAAGCCACGGGCCCCATTTCCTCAGCCATGCCCCACTCGCACACCATGTGGCGGGCCATTTCGGTGGCCTGCTGGATATCCTGCTTTGTTCCCGTGGTAGTCTCCCCGTAAAAAAGGCTTTCCGCAATCCAGCCGCCATAACAGATAGCGATATGGTCCTCAATCCAGCCCTTAGTGCGGCTATAGCTGTCCTCCTCCGGCAGGGACATGGCCATGCCCAGGGCCCGGCCATGGGGGACTATGGTCACCTTATGAAGGGGATCGGCATTTTTCAGAAAATAATGCAACAGCGCGTGCCCCGCCTCATGGATCGCCGTCATCCGCCGCTCTTTGTCGGAGATAACCAGGGTTTTCCGGGCGACGCCCATGAGGATCTTGTCCCGGGCTTCCTCAAAATCGGGCATCCCGACCTTGGGTTTGTCCTGCCGGGCGGCATAAAGGGCCGCTTCATTGACCAGATTCGCAATATCCGCGCCGCTCATCCCCGGAGTGGCCCGGGCTACCCGCGCCAGGTCAATATCGTCTCCCAGGGGTATCCTGGCGGCATGGATTTGGAGTATGGCCTCCCGTTCTTTGATATCCGGCATGGCTACTACCACCTGGCGGTCAAAACGGCCGGGCCGGAGTAAAGCCGGGTCCAGTACATCCGGGCGGTTGGTAGCGGCCAGGATGATCACCCCGTCCTTGGAATCAAAGCCATCCATTTCCACCAAAAGCTGGTTTAAGGTCTGTTCCCGCTCATCATGGCCTCCGCCGTATCCCGCTCCCCGGGTCCGGCCTACGGCGTCCAACTCGTCGATAAAGATAATACAGGGGGCATTCCGCCGGCCCTGTTCAAAAAGGTCCCTAACCCGGCTGGCTCCCACCCCGACAAACATTTCCACAAAATCCGAGCCGGACATATGAAAATAAGCAACCCCGGCTTCGCCGGCCACCGCTTTGGCCATGAGAGTTTTCCCGGTCCCGGGCATCCCCACCAAAAGCACCCCCTTCGGAATCCGGGCGCCCATTTTGGTAAATTTCTGGGGGTTCTTTAAAAAAGAAACCACCTCCTCAAGTTCATACTTGGCATCCTTTTGACCGGCCACATCGGCAAAGCTCACCTTTTTCCCGTCATCCTGGTAGCGTTTGGCCCGGCTTTTCCCGAATTGAAAGGCCTTATTTCCCGAACCCTGCATATTCCGGAACATAAACCAGATAAACCCGAATCCTATAATCCAGGGAAGGAATTCCAGAATCACCCGCCAGGGACTAATCCCCGAAACGGCTCCGGAAACGTTAATCCCCTTGTCCCTCAAAGCGGGAAGAAGCCCCGGATCCTGATAGGGGATAAGGGTCTTAAAATGGGTTCCGTCGCTCCGGAAAACCCCCTCTATCATGCTGTTATCGAGAATTTTAACCGCCGTAACTTCATTCCGTTCAAGGTAATTGGTAAAAGCCGAATAGGGTATTTCCTGAACGGCGCTTGTTTCGCCCCGGAAAAAATAAGCAATAAAAAGCCCAACCATAATGAGGAAAAAGATCAAGGCAAAACGGTTTGGTTTGCCGTTTTGCAGATTCGGACGAGAAGGAATCTTATCATTCTGATCATTGAACATTAATACCCCCGGAAACTATAAAAAAAAATTCAGCGGCTCCCTTGTCCCTGCGGAGCAAAACCTCGCCTTTCCGGCCGATAAAGGCAGCCGGCCCCCCTGCATCCGCCGCGGTGATGATACCGGCATATCCGGAAGCTCCTTCTCCTTCAAGTATAGGAGAGGGATACTCCTTCCGTCCCGCCCTCATGATAAAATCATCATGAAAACTCCGCCGCAAAACCAGGGGAAGGGAAGCAAAAAAAACCGGAACGGCCTTGATATCCCGGTTTTTCCGCAAACAATCCTCCCCCTCCCGGGGAGAAATAACCTTTACGGACAACTCCTTAAGTCTATATATTCCCGGTTCTTTAATCAACAGCGCAAATCCGCCCTCGGGAAAGACGGATTCCCGGAAGCTAAGGGTAAGCCGGTCCCCCTTCCGCGCAACCCGGACAGGGCCGAGATCCATCCCGGAGGATTTTCCCCGGGTAAAAAGCCTGAGGCTTGTCCGCCGGGGGACGGGGCTCCCCTTCACCGGCATATCCGGAAGCGGCGGCTTTTCCCTCCCCGAAGGGCCGGGAAAGGAAAAAATCCCCCCTCCCCTGGGTTTGCCCCGGTTCAGAATCCAAAACAGGGCTTCCTCCCGGATTATTTCGGGCTGGGAAAAAAACGCCCCCGCGCCGGTGGTGAAAACTCCTTCCCGGCCCTGCCATTTGACCCCCCTGGCGGCTTCGTCCGCCAGGAAATCCGCGACCAGGCGCTGGGTTTCCGCAAGAAATAACGCCGGCCCCTTCCAGTGGGGAAACTGCTCATCCAGAAAAGGAATAAGCCGGTTCCGGATCCGGTTGCGAAGATAACGGTCATCCCCGTTAGTAAGGTCAGTTCTATAGGAAATTCCCCGTTCTTCAAGGTAGGACAAAACCGCGGAACGGGTAAGGCCGAGGAGGGGCCGCAGAATCCGGCCCCGCTCCCGGGGCATGACCGCAAGCCCCCCCGGCCCGGCTCCCCGGAGGAAACGCATAAGCAATGTTTCCAGCAGGTCGTCCCGGGTGTGGGCGACCAAAATCCGGGCCGCCCCGGTACGGCGGGCTTCCCGGTTCCAGGCCCGGCGGCGGAAAAGCCGGGCGGCCCCTTCTATCCCCGTACCCCGGCGCCGGGCATAGGCGGCGATCCTTCCGGGGGGTATAGAAACTATCCGGCAGGGGACGCCAAAACCGGCGCAAAGCTCCCGCACCGCCCGGGCATCCCCCCGGCTTTCCTCAGGAGGCCGAATGCCGTGTTCCAGGTGGAAACAGCGCAGCACAAAACCCATTTCCTGTCGCAGGACGGAAAGAGCCGCCAGCATGGCGGTAGAATCCCCTCCCCCTGAAACAGCGGCCAAAAAAAGGGTTCCCCGGGGCCAGTCGCCCAGCCCGGTCCGTACCGCCGACTCAAAAGATGTCCCCACGGCATCCTCCGTGAAAGGGGTATATATCCCGCCCCCTTAAACACAGGAAGCATGCCCTAGACATGCTTCCCCGCTTTCCGCCGGTGAGTAAAAAAACCTGAATTTTTTACTAGGAGTTTGCCGCACATCATGGGTAAAAGCGGTTTTTGCGGCACCGGCGGCAGAAAAAACTCCAAGCGCGACAGGCTGCTAGGTCTTTGCCTCGGTTTCCGCCGCCGAAGAAGCGGCGCCCGCCCCTTCTTCTTCAGCGGAGGCGCCTTCGGCCTTGGCAAATTTCACCAGCGCCACGACCTGATCGCCCCCCGTGATAACGCGGACGTTTTCGCCCAAGGCAAGATCCCGGACATGGATGGACTGATTCGCCTTGAGGGCGGAAACATCCACCTCAATCCGCTCCGGCAGGTCCTTGGGCAAACATTCCACTTCCACCTCGTGAAGGGGAAATTCCGGGGTACCCCCTTCCCGGACGCCGATGGGAGTCCCGTAAATATGGACAGGCACCCGGGTCCGAAGGGCAACCCCGCTTTCGACCTCATAAAAATCAACATGAAGGATGTTTCCATCCCGAATATTGCGCTGGGTGTCTTTGACAAAGGCATCATAGGATTTTCCGTCAATATCCACCTTTACGATGGTACTTTCGGAAATACTTTTAATCCCGTTGATAAATTCCAGGGCATCAAGGTCTATAGACAAGGATTGACCGGAACGTCCATACAATACCGCCGGTATGCGGCCGATGCGCCGGATCCGACGGGCCGGCCCGGAACCCCGTTCCGCCCGGTTCCGGGCCATTAAAACAACCTGACTCATGATAAAACTCCTTAGCTAAACATGGTATAGGGCACGCTTACCCCGCGGCGCGGGGACAACCTCTACCCTCCTGCCGCACACCAGGGATACTATACTGGGACGACAGGGTTCGAACCTGTGCATGCCGGAGCCAAAACCCGGTGGCTTACCACTTGCCTACGTCCCAATAAGAAACTCTATAACAGATCCATGAAAATCCAAAGGCTTATATTTCCATGGACGGATCATCCGGTCCGCTGCCAGAATCGTACTTGTCCAGAATCTGCTTCTGCAATTCCGCACGAAATTCCGGGTGAATCGGATGAGCAACATCCTTATACTCGCCAACCCGGGTTTTCCGGCTTGGCATTGCGATAAAGACCCCGCTCTTCCCCTCAATGATTTTTACGTTATGCACCACAAAGCAGTCATCAAAGGTTACCGTTACATAAGCCTTTAACTTTCCCTCACCGGCCACTTTACGGACCCTAATGTCAGTTATCTCCATTACGCATCTCCTTTTTGGTCCAGAATAACTTAGTATTATTTTAATACCGCATCTACTCTGTGCGCAAGGGGAAACGTTAACTGAACATAATTCCATTGCCGGGAAAGTGTTTTTGCCGCCCTTTCCGCCGCTCCTCCGTCTTTAAAAATTCCAAAACAACCGGAACCTGCCCCGGAAAGGCCTGAAAAATCGGCTCCCTGTTCCGCAAGCCCCTTCAATATGCTCCGGTAGGCGCTTCCGGCATCCCGCGCCCCGGCCTCAAGAAAAACCGGCAGAAAATCATTGCCATAGGGCCATTCCCGGGGGCTTCTTCCCAAGGCCTGTATCAAAACCTCCCTAGGAATTTCAGTTTTCCCGGGAAGCCCGGTTTTGTCCCCTTCCCGGATAAACCCGGCATAAGCTTCCGCCCTTTCCGGCGAAAGCATCCGCGCCTGGTCCAACAAGCGGAAGGCCTCGGCGGTACCGCTGGGAAACCCCGGATATACCAATACCACCCGCAGATCCTCCGGAACCGGGAGGGGCCGCAACCGCTCGCCCCGGCCGCTTGCCCATGCCGCGCCGCCTTTTAAAAAAAAGGGAACGTCGCTCCCCAGGCAGGAGGCCATTTCTTCCAGGGCCTCCTCGGGAAGCCCCGTATCCGCCAGGGCGTTCATGGCTAAAAGCGCGGAAGCCGCATCCGAGGAACCGCCGCCAAAACCCGCTCCCAGGGGAATCCGTTTCTCCAGCACCGCCGCCACCCCCGGCTTAAAGCCGGTGCGGGAGCGGAAAAGGGAAACCGCCCGGCAGACCAGATTTTTTTCATCCTCCGGGGGCATTACCCCCCCCCTTCCGGCATTTTCCACCCGGATAAAACACCGGCCCGGCTCACCAGAAAGCTCAAAACGGAGGGTATCACCCCAGGCCAGGGCCAAAAAAATGCTTTCTAAATCATGAAAGCCGTCGCCGCGCCGGCCCTTCACCCGCAGATGGAGATTTATCTTGCAGGGGGCTTCAATCCCCCATGAAGTTCCGGAACACCCTTCTTCCCGCATGGCCTGAATAAGGATTATACTGAAAAAAATACTTTTGTAAAGCGAAGTTGTTCCAAAACTTAAGTTTTTGGGACAGCTCAAGCCATAATGAAATTATGACCGCTTCAAAATGCCAAATTTT
>JAITRD010000134.1 GCA_031288575.1 Treponema sp.
ATAAGCATAGCGCAGGTCCGGCAGGGGGTCATGCGGCAGTAGAGGGTGGCCCCCTCAATGGCGATGCCCCGTTTTGCCGCCTGGCAGATGGCGTTTTGTTCGGCATGAACCGTCCTTACGCAATGGGTTGTTACCGAACCGTCTTCGTGGAGCATTTTTTTTAATTGATGCCCAACTTCATCACAATGGGGCAGTCCCGCCGGGGCGCCCACATAACCGGTCACTAAAATTTGATGATCCTTTGCGATAACACACCCCGAACGGCCCCGGCCGCAGGTGGCCCGTTTGGAAATCGCGTCGCAGACTTCCATGAAATATTCATCCCAACTGGGCCGCTTATAACCTGTTTCCGCCATAGTTTCTCCTGAACCCATTGTATCACCCCGGCGGTTTATGTAAAGTATGTTTATAAGGAATAACTATGGACGTTTTTTCCTTTCTTACGGTCTGTATGAACCCGGCCTTGCAAAAAACCCTCCGGTTTGCTTCAATACAGCCAAATCAGGTGAACCGGACCGGCGATTATCGTTTTGATGTTGCCGGAAAAGGGGTGAATGTATGCAGGGTCCTTACCCAGCTTGGGAAAAAGAGCCTGCACCTTACCCAGTTGGGGGGGTATCTGCGTCCCCTCTTTTTAGAGCTTTGCGCCGGAGACGGCATAGCTGTTAAATGGGTTGAAAGCAAAAGCGCCATCCGTTTCTGTTATACCCTCATTGACGGGCAGAAGGGGAATATTACCGAATTGGTGGAGGAATCCGAACCGGTAGGGGAGGGGACTGAAAAACGCCTCCTTAAGGCTTACAGCGAGGCCCTTTCCGCCGGCCCGGGCACGGTGATTATTTCCGGAACCATGGCGGCGGGTTTTTCCGACACCCTTATCCCCGCCATGGTCTTTCGGGCCAAAAAAAGAGGCCGCCGGGTTATTTTGGATATCCGGGGACGGGACCTCCTGAACAGCCTCCCCCTGGGGCCGGATATTATTAAGCCGAATCTTCTTGAATTCGCCGAAACCTTTATTCCGGGTATGGTCCAGGGGGGAAAACTCCGCGGGGAAGAGGAGGAAATAAGGGAGCAGGTGCGGGGGGTTTGCCGTTCCCTCTGTGAAAAATACCATACCCGTATTGTTTTGACCCGGGGCGTTCAGCCGGTCTGGTTTACGGAAGGGGAAAGCTTTGGGGAATTTCCCTTTGAGCCCCTTGAGCCGGTAAATACGACCGGTTCAGGCGATGCCTTTACGGCCGGGCTTGCCTCCGTTTTGTCCGAGGGAGGAACCCTTGAGGAAGCCCTGGCCGAAGGGGTCCGCTGCGGCAGGCTTAACGCGGGCCTTGTAAAAATCGGGGCCATCCGCTAATTTTGAGGGGTTGCTCCGGGCTCCTCTATGCCCGCCGTTGCGGCCTGGATTTCCGGGCGGTACGGTTTGCCCTCGGGGCCGGACAGGCCGTCCTGGACCATTGATTGCGGGCGGGCAAAAAAGAAACCGGCCGGGTCCCCGTGCGGGGCGTTGAAAAAATGACGGATGGCATCATTGCCCAGGTTAGGGCCTAAGGTTTTTAACGAAAGGGAATGCTTTTTCCGTTAAAAACAAAAAAATGCCGAATAAAGGATGCCCTTATTTTTAATAAAATGGAACCTATTGGCTTTTAATATTAATTTTTGTATAATATTATGAATATCCATTATTAATTGAAAAAAAGACTTGTGTATTCCTCAAAACCGGGCTATAAATTTCCATGTACCATAATGAAAAAGACTGAAATGCCGATATTGGTATAATATGAGCCATCGATGCGGTGTTTTATATCTTTTTCTTATTATATTTATATCAGCGGCGTTTATCTTTGCGGAAGAAACGGTTCATATCGTTCAGAAAGGGGAGACTATTTATTCAATAGCCCGAACCTACGGAGTTGATAACGGGGAGCTTATGCGGTTTAATGGTATCACCGACGCATTGAAACTTCAAATTGGGCAGCGGGTAAAAATACCCGGGGGAATACCCGGGAAAGAGGCGTCCGGTTTTATCGAATACCGGGTAATCCGGGGTGATACCCTTTATAGCATTGCCCGGCATTATGCGGTTACCCTGCAATCCCTCCGTGCCGCCAATAGCCTTGAAAATAGTTACCTTCTTAAAGAAGGCGATATTCTTCGTATCCCCCCGGCGGGCGGCGGATCGGCCCAAACAAAGGAGTCCGCCGGCGTTTCTTCTCCGGGCGCGGCTGAAGGTACCCTTACGGTTACGGATCCCCGTTCCACCGTGGTGAAAACGGTTGACGGGTCTGTACGCTGGCCCGTGGCCGCTAAAGAAGTGGTTTATCTCACGGGGAAACTCTACGGGGTGGCCCTGCTCGGGGAACGGGCGGAACCGGTCAAAAGCCTTACCCAGGGAACTGTAGTATCCGCGGGACCTTACCGGGGATTCGGCAGGGTCGTTATTATTCAAGTGTCAGGAGGTTATTTATATGTATATGGCGGTTGTGAAAGTTTGTCGGTAAAGGAAGGAGATCGGGTTGTTCCGGGAACAGAACTGGGAAAATTGGGGATCGATGCGGTATCGGAAAAACCCCAGTTATTTTTCCTGGTCTACCGGAGTAATGCCCCGATTGATCCTGCAAAGGCCCCCCGGGCTTAATGCTGACGGACTTTTACTTTATTCAAAGAACAGTTTGGTTTTAAAAAAGGAAATTTAAAAACCATTAAGTTCAAAAAAGTTTTGAGAGGACGATAATATGTTAAAAAACGCAGGAAATACCGAGACAATTGAGCGGAAAAGTAAGAAAAAAGGGGTTGTTTTACATCCTATGAGTGATACAGGATCGGAATTAAACCGAATGAGAAAAAGAACCCAGGATACCCATCCGGTCAAGAATCCTAAAAAATCGAAACTTACCAAAGAAACGGATCCCTTGGCACTATATTTCAAGCAGATTTCAAAGTTTCCCCTGTTAACGGTTCAGGAGGAGCAGAGCATCGGCGAAAGGATTGTAAGTACCCGGCGCCGGATCAAGGAACTTGAAGAGGCTTATGCAGGGAAAGAACAAGAAGGGAGCTATCAGAAAGAACGGATTCTGTTGGATAATGATCTCCTTCTTTATAAAAACAAAATGATTAATTCCAACCTCCGGCTGGTTGTTTCCATTGCGAAAAATTACCAGCACCGGGGCTTATCCCTCCTGGATCTGATCGACGAAGGCAATATCGGGCTTATCGAGGCGGTGGAACGTTTTGACTATACCCGGGGCTGCCGTTTTTCCACCTACGGAACCTGGTGGATCCGGCAGGCAATTATTAAGAGCATTGCCGATAAGGGCCGGGTTATCCGCATCCCCATCCACATGCTCAACACCATAAAAAAATGTTATTTTGTGGCCAAACAGCTTACCCAGGATCTGGGCCGCGATCCCAGCGACGAGGAATTGTCCGAGTATTTGGGGGTCCCCATTTCCAAGGTAAAGGAGATTGTCAAGCTTTCCCAGGAAACCACCAGCCTTGATACCATCGTGGACGACGGAAATTTGACCCGCCTCTCGGACCTTATTAAGGACGATACCATGGAGGAACCCTTTGAGATGGTCTTTTCCATGACCCTCCAGGAAACCATGGAGGATATCCTCTCCCACCTTTCGGAGCGGGAGATGAAGATCATCCAGCTCCGGTTCGGCCTCGCCGGGGAGGGGCCCCTTACCCTGGAGGAAACGGGGAAACTCCTGGGAATAACCCGGGAACGGGTCCGGCAGATCCAGGAGAAGGCCACCTTTAAATTGCGAAGCCTGAAAGAACTCCACGAACTAAAGGAGAACCCCTAGGAGCGGTTGTCCCTTGCTCTCTTGACCTTCCGTTGCTTCCCCGATTATAGTAATTTTTCTTGTACCTGAACTCTTCCAAAACCCGCCGGGTTTTGGAAGAGGCTTTTCTATGCACGGGGATCATCTTCCCGGTAAGCTGATATTTGGAGAATTCATGATCGAACTGCGGGATATCCGTAAGAAATTCCGGGTGGCGAAGCGGAACAAGGGATTTTTTGCCGCGGCCCGTTCCCTCTTTCACCGGGAGTACCGGGAGGTTCATGCTCTGGAGGGGATCTCCTTCCGGGCGGAGCGGGGGGAGATCCTTGGGTTTATCGGACCCAACGGGGCGGGAAAATCCACGGCGATAAAGATTATGAGCGGCATCCTCCTGCCCGATTCGGGGGAGTGCCGGGTCCTGGGGATGGTCCCCTGGAAAAACCGCGCCCGGTATGTGGGGCATATCGGGGTTGTTTTTGGCCAGCGCACCCAGCTCTGGTGGGATGTGCCGGTGGCGGATTCCTTTGATCTTTTGCGGGATATCTACAGGGTCCAGGAAGGAACCTACCGGCAGAACCTTGAGGAACTTACCGGGGTGCTGGATTTGGGGGAACTCCTTCCGGTGCCCCTGCGGCAGTTAAGCCTGGGCCAGCGGATGCGCTGCGAGCTGGCCGCCTCCCTGCTCCATAACCCGGAGGTGCTTTTTCTGGACGAACCCACCATCGGGCTTGACGCGGTATCGAAACTTGCCATACGCCGTTTTATCGCCCGGCTCAACGCCGACCGGAAGATCACCGTCATATTAACCTCCCACGACATGAACGACATTGAGGCCCTGACGGACCGGATCCTGCTTATCGGGAAGGGATCCATCCTGTACGACGGGTCCATGGCCCGGATCCGGGAAAATTATGACCGGGTACGGAAGGTGCGGGTGAATTTTGAAAGCTGCCGGGGTTCGGCGGAGGCCGAGGGGGCGCGGCTGCTCTCCCGGAGCGAAAATTCCGCGGTTTACGAGGTGGATACGGCGCGGCTCAGCGTTTCCGGCCTCCTCCGTTCCCTGGGCGAACAATTTGCCATTACCGACATAAGCGCCGAAAGCCGGCCCATTGAGGAGATCATCGCCG
>JAITRD010000311.1 GCA_031288575.1 Treponema sp.
TATATGGAAGAAGAGATGACCCGGGCGGCTTTTACCGGCGACGGATGGCTAAAAACCGGCGACCTGGGTTATCTTGACCGGAAGGGCCGGCTTTTTATCCGGGGCCGGCTCAAGGCGATGATCCTCGGCCCTTCGGGGGAAAACATCTACCCCGAGGATATTGAGCGCTTCCTTACCGCTTCGGAAATGGTGGAGGAAGCCCTGGTGTATTCCGGCGGCAGGGGGGAACTTATCGCCCTTATCGTCCTGAGCGAACAGGCCAAAACCATGCTGGCCGCCCTGGGAGACAGCCTGGAGGAACTAAAACGCCGCATCAACAAAAAACTCGCCGCCTTTTCCCGGCTTAACCGCATTGAGATCCGGGAAAAACCCTTTGAAAAAACCCCCACCTTAAAGATTAAGCGTTTCCTCTATCCCTAACAGTCAGTCTGCCGCAAAGAACCGATCTATTCCGGGGAGAGGGCTTCCGGCGGGGCTTTTACGGTTTCCCGGTAAATTTCCCGGTTCAGCATGGAAAGGATAAGCACGGAGTCGGCGGGAAGGCGGTAGGGAACGGTTAACTCGCCCCCGGGATAATCTATGGCCAGAAGAAGCCGCCGCTCCCCCGAAGGGAGAAGGGCCTCAAGGCGGACGGCCAGGGGATAGGGGTTTCTGGGGATAGTATGCCGGAAGAGGGCAAAAACATCCCCCTCCTCCGTTTTTTCGGGAATGGTAACGGTAAGGGACATACGGACATTTGCCGGGGCCGTCCTGCCTCCCGCCGGTTCCTGGAATACGACGATCTCCCCCTGCTCCTGCCCCTCCAGTGCCCGGAGGATAAAGGTAAAATTTATCCCCGCACGGCTCAGTTCTTCCAGGGCTTCGGCATAGGACAATCCCAAAAGGTTCGGCACCTTTATTTGGGTGTTTTCCGGGCCCCGGCTGACTACCAGTTCCAAAACAACGGGCCCGGAGATAAGGGTTTCCGGAGGAGGGCTCTGCTGGAGTATGGTTCCCGGAGCTTCAGGGGAATACTGATACATAAAGGGTTCCTTGAGGGATATGAGGGGAGCCGCCGGGGCGCTTCCCGCGGAGGCCAGGATCGTTTGGATATCCATCCTCACCTCGTCAATATTGCGGCCCACATAATTTTCCACGCTGTTAATAATTACCCCCTGGCTTACCACGAGCCGGATCCGGCGTCCCGCCTTAACGATGGTGCCCGCGCTGGGTTCCTGTTCCAGGATGAGCCCCTTGTCGGAGGCGGACTGGGAATAACGGAGCTGAAGCCGGGGGTATAGTTCCTTGGCCTGCAATTCCAAAAGGGCCTCGGTGAGTTCCTTGCCCCGGACATCGGGGATCATGGTTTGTTCCTCCCCCCGGACGGCGATAAAAAAGACCGAAACCGCGATAAGCCCCACAAAGAGGACAAGCCCCAGGCCCATAAAAAGGAAAAGCCGCAAATGGCTGGCTACATAGGTTTCTATTTTTTTATTCGGATCAAATTTGATAAAACCCATACCCTCACCCCAGCCGGGAACCGGCAAAATTCTTGACGCCGTTTAAAAAGGCCCGCCAGTCAAGGGCTTTTTTAGTACGGTACTGCAGCCGGGTAACTTCCAAAATTCCGTCCCCCGTTTGTATTTGGATGCCCCGGGCTTTGTTTATGCCCAAAACCAGCCCCGGCACGGGGTTTATTTCAGAGACCGGGGACATCCGGGGCCCCGGGGTTCCCTCAAGGATAAAAAGCTCCTGGCCGCCGTGGCAGGTAAAAGAGAGGGGCCAGGGGGTAAAAGCCCGGATCCCGGCGTCAATCTCGGCGGCGCTCCGGGACCAGTCGATGCGGCCGTCCTCCCGGGCGATAAGGGAACAGTAACTGGCCTCCCCGTGATTCTGGGGCCGTCCCGCAAGATCTCCCCGGGCAAGGCCGCGGAGCACCCCGGGAAGGAGGGCCGCGCCTTTCCGGGCGGCGGTTTCGCTTAAATCCGCGGCGGTTTCCCGGCCGCTCAGGGGAAAACTTTCCTGTAGAAGAATATCCCCGGCATCCATCTCCCGGGCCAGGCGCTGGATAGTTACCCCGGTTTCCCGGTCCCGGTTCAGGATAGCCGCCGGAATAGGGGCGGCCCCCCGGTATTTCGGCAGAAGGCTGGGGTGGATATTAATCCCTCCCTGGGGGAAAAGGGATAAAAACCGGGGGCCGAAAATTCGGCCGTAGGCAAAGGATATAAGAAGATCCGGCTTCAGGGCGGCGACGGCCTCCCGGGCGGCGGAATCCAGCCGCTCCGGCTTTAATATTGCCAGGGGGGGCCTTCCTTCCCGCCGCAAATTTTCCCCGAGCCGGGCCGCAGCGGCGGCCGTTTCGGTCGGCTCAGGCCTCCCGCGGCGTCCCCTGGCGCTGTCGGGATTAGAAAGAACCCCCGCCAAATAAAAGCCCGAATCCGCCAATTCAAGTTCCGCCAGGGTTTCCAGGGCGGGCACGGCAATGGCGGGGCTGCCGGCAAATAAAATCCGCATCCCGGCCTCCTAAGCCCGCCGCCGTTTTTCCCACTTGGCAAGGGCTTTATTCCGCTGAATTTCAGAAAGGCGGTCGATAAAAAGGATCCCCTCCAGGTGATCGTATTCATGCTGGATAACCCGGGCCAGGATGCTGTCCGCTTCCAGGGTAAAGGGCCGGCCCTTTTCGTTCCATGCCTGTACCTGTACCTTCCGGGGGCGGATCACATCCTCCCAGACGCCGGGTACGGAAAGGCAGCCCTCTTCATAGGACTCCTGTTCTTGGGATGTTCCAATGATAGTGGGGTTGATAAATACCCGGGGCTCATCCCGCTCAATATGGACCACGAATATTCTTTTCATAAGCCCAACCTGGGGCCCCGCAAGGCCGACGCCTTTCCCCAGGTGCATTATCTCAATCATCTCTTCGGCGATTTTTTCATATTCCCGGTTTATGGGTTTAACCGGCAGAGCCTTCTGACGAAGCAGTTCATTTCCTAAATAAAGTATTTCCATCCCCTTTAGTATAGCAAAAAAACCCGCCTATAAACAAGAAAGAAGCCTTGGGGCCGGGGCTCCCGCGTTTACTTTTATAACCCGCTCTTGAAGTGTAACAAAAATTACCTGCCGGGAGGGAAAAATCCCCATGGGGGTCACGCTTGCTTTGCACGAGGAGGTTTGTTGTTGTCCTTGAGGGCCAGATGGTGCAAAGCTTCGGTCAAGTGACCCCCATGGGTATTTTGTTCACCCGGCCGGCCTTGTTGTTCCTTTGGGGGGGGGAATGTTCGGGTGGTGAGGATTGGTCCTTGGAGGGGGGAGGGCTTTCCCGGATGTGGGGGGGTAATAAGGGCCTTAAGCATAACCGCCGCTACGGTTTTTCCCTTTGCGGTAGATTTATTACCCCCCGAGGTTGTTATCCTCTTCTTCAAGTTAAATTTAACCCACTATGCTTGAACAAGCCCGCTGGGGAGGGGAAAAGGCCGGGGAAAACAGGGACCTGCTTGCAGGTCCACGGAATTCCCCGCCGAGCGTACCGAAGGTAGCGGAGGCGGACTCTACAAGCGTTTTCCCCGGCCTTTTCCCCTCCCCAGCGGGTATTGCACAAAATTTTGTGGGCCAAGTTTAACTTAAGAGGGATCACGCGCCGTCGCTATTCTTTCAATGAGCCCATCATTACGCCTTTCATGAAGTATTTTTGGGCGAAGGGGTAGACGAAGAGGATGGGGACGGTGGCTATTACAATGGTGCAGTATTTGATTAGTTCGTCCAAGAGGAAAACTCCCTGGACATCTTCCATTGCCATTTCGGTTACGCTGCTTCCGGCGCTGGTGTTGGAGAGCAGGATTTCCCGCAGGAAGAGCTGGAGGGGCCATAAATCGCGGCTGCGCAAATAGACCATGGCGTTAAACCAGGAATTCCAGTGGCCTACGGAATAAAAGAGGACCATTACGGCTACGGTAGCTTTGGCCACGGGCAAAATTATTCTGAAAAGGACGATAAAATCGTTTGCCCCGTCTATTTTTGCCGATTCTTCCAGGCTGGCGGGTATGGACTGGAAGGAGGTTTTCATTACGATCAGGTTCCAGGTCGCTATGGCGCCGGGGATGATCAGGGCCCAGCGGGTGTTGTAAAAACCTATTGCCCTGACGAGGAGAAAATTGGGGATTAGCCCTCCGGAAAAATACATGGTAAAGACGATGGCTATGGTCAAAAGCTTTTTAAACATGAGGCTGCGCCGCGACAGTACATAAGCGCCCATGGAGGTAAAAAGGATGTTGACGGCGGTACCGGCGATAACATAAATGAGGGTGTTTTTATATCCGGAACTTATATTGGGGTTATTGAAAACGACCTTGTACCCTTCCAGGCTAAAGCCCGAGGGCTTCAGCAGGGGGCCGATATGGGACAGGAGTTTTATGGGATCGCTAAGGGATGCCATGATTACGTGGATCATGGGGTATATAAAAAGAAGGGAGAAAATAACCAGCAGGGCATAATTAAGAATGTCAAATACCAGTTCCGGAATGTTTTTGCGTTCAACCATCATTTGATTTTATCCTCCCTTACCAGAGGCTTTCTTTTATCACCCGCCGGCTGGTATAATTCACCGAGCAAAGGATGATGATGTTTATCAGGGAATTAAATAAGCCGACCGCCGCGCCTACGCTGTAGTTTGCCTCTTCCAAGCCCCGGCGGTACACATAGGAGGATATGATATCCGCCGTTTCGTACACCAGGGGATTATACAGGAGGATGACCTTTTCATAACCCTGGGACATTATCTGCCCCAGCCGCATTATCAGTTGGATGGTGATTATCGGGATCAGGGACGGGAAGGTAATATACAGCATCTTAACAAAGCGCCCGGCGCCGTCAATTTCCGCGGCCTCATATAAATTGGGATCCACCGACGACAGGGTCGCTAAATAAATTATGCTTCCCCAGCCCATGGTCTGCCAAATTCCGCTTCCCACGTAGAGGGGCTGGAAATACCGGGGTATGCTCAGCAGGTTGTCCGGTTCAAGGCCGAACATCCCCAGGATCTGGTTGAACAGACCCTGGGTGCGGGAAAAATCTTTTAACAGGCCGCATATCACCATCAAGGAAATAAAGTGGGGAAGGTAACTTATGGTCTGCACGGTCTTTTTGAATATCCCCTGGTTCACTTCGTTAAGCAGCAGGGCGAATATGATGGGCATGGGAAATCCAAACACAAGGGAATAAATATTGATGAGGAGGGTGTTTTTGATAGTCCGCACCGCGTAGGGGCCGGCCAAAAAATCGACAAAATGTTTGAATCCGACCCACTGGCTTTTGAAAAAGCCCCTGGCGGGAAGGTACTGCTGAAAGGCGATGATCACGCCTCCCATGGTTATATAATGAAAAATGAAATAATAGGCTACTATGGGAATGGCCATCAAATAGACATACCTATTCATGGACAAATCCTTTCGCAGCCGTATAAAGGCTTTTTCCCGCCTGACCATAGGGTTCCTTCCTATTTTATAAGCCGGATACAATTCCAGGACAGTTTCTTGGCGGCCGTATAAATGACGCCCCCCTCCATTTTTGTCCCCGCCGCCGGTTTCGGCTTAATTACTTCCTGGTTTTCAAAGGTATTTTTCGCGTCAAGATCTTCGGAAAACATCTCGGTATGTTCCAGAAGTTTATAGCCCTCAAAACCGCGCAGGTCCAGCTCTACCGGGATATCGTTGTACTGATCTTTATTGATATAAAAGACGGCGGCTTCTCCCTTTTCCTCGTTGACCGTAGCCGCCCCTTCAATAAGCTGGACCCCTTCATAATCCGGGGTCTGCCGCACAAAATCGGTGCGGGTCTGTTTCACATCGTGAACCGGGCCGTTTACAACGGGCATTACCGAAACCCCCTGACCGTATTTGTTAAGCTGTTCGTAGGCATAGTAGAGGGCGGTCTTGTGCACGTGATGCTGATCCATGCCCAGGGCGCGCTGAATAAAGGGGACAAAACACCCGACCTTTACCCGGTCCGCGTGACGGAGCAGGGTCATGGCAATCGCGTTAAGCGAAAGGGTTAAAAGCATCTCGCTCATGGCGGGCCGGCGGGGCCCCTCGGCGTCATATTCGCAGTTGTCGTAACGGACAAAGGGGCGGGTCATGAAGTCATTACGGAATTCCATGGTGTTTTCCCGCCTGCCGTCGTACCAGTAAACAGGCTCCGCTTCTTTCCCGGCATGGACGCCATATTCGTCAAAGGCGACCATCATGGTCTTCCGGCTTTTGAGCTTGGCCTTCATAAAGTCGCAGCTTGCCAGGGTTGTTTTAATAAAGTCTTCAATTGCGAGAGAAGAATTGAGCAGGGCGTCTAGGTTTCCTTCAGGGACCGTGTAATAATGATGTATCGCCACCTGATCGACATTATCGTAGCACTGTTCAAGGACATCCATATCCCATTGAGGATAGGTTGAATTGTGGGGCCCGGAAGATCCGCATACCACGGTTTCACAGGCGGGGTTCATCCATTTGATAAGTTTGGCAATCTCGTTGGATTTGACGCCGTATCCTTTAGGGTCCTTTTCCCAGGAACCGATTTGCCACTGGCCGTCCATTTCGTTGCCTAAACACCAGGTCCTTATGGGATAGGGATCGGGGCGCCCGTATTTTTTGCGCAGTTCCGACCAGTAGGTTCCCCCGGGCCCGATTGAATAATCTATGCAGTGAAAGGCGTCTTTAATGTCGGCGGTACCCAAATTTAAGGTATAGATGGGTTCAATATTTGCCCTTTTGGACCATTCGAGGTATTCATCGTGACCAATGGTGTTCGGCTCGATTTGCCGCCAGGCAAAATCAATCTGGGCCTTGCGTTCAGAAACAGGGCCGATGGAATTTTCCCATTCCCAGCCGGAAATCCAGTTGCCGCCGGGAAGGCGCACCTGGGGAAGGCCGAATTCTTTTATCAGCCTTAAAACATCCTGCCGGAAACCCATGTCATCGGCCTCCGGGTGTTTGGGGTTCCAGATGCTGCCATACACGTTACGGCGTATGGGTTCCAAAAAGGCGCCGTAAAGCCGCCTGTCCACTAAGCCAATTTTATATTCCGGATGAACCGTAATTTTCGCGCTTTTACTCATTATAACCCCTTCTGAAAGCAATAATATTGAAAGCAATTAAGCATGAAAAAGCCATCCGATAAGAATGGCTTTTTCATTTCCCGGTTTTTACTTAGCCATATACCGGTCATAGGCGGTCTGGGTAAGTTTGACCGCTTCCTGGAATCCATAGGAATTAATCTGGCTCAGGTAATTGTTAAAGTTGGACAAAGGTTCGGTACCGATGATGAATTTAAGGATCATCTCGGAAGCATAGGTGTTAACATTCGCCATAATCTCGGCCCGGCGGGTGTTCTCTTCCGAGGTAAGGGCAATGGGGGGCATCCGGTAGATGCCGTCCACATTGGGATCGTCCTTCCACTGATTCCTGAAGGCCAAACTCTTCTCGTTTTTTATTACCGTAGGGTTAGCCACGGTGTCGCTTATCCCCATTTTGGGGGCAAAGTGGATGCGCATAATATAATTGGCGTTTTCGGTGGTAAAATTGGGATTGTTCATGACAAGATCGGTATAAACCGGTTTCCCGTTCACCAGGGTGTAGGATTTGCCTTCGATGCCCCAATTGTAAAGCATGGCCCCTTCTTCGGTATAACCGAAATTGAGGAATTTTAAAGCGGCGTCAAGTTCAGCTTTGGAAGAACTGGTGGTAATGGATGTTTCGTCGCCGCTCCTCCGGAAGGGGGAAGCGCCCTGATAATGGAGCTTCGTATTTTCAGTCTCCCGCATAAAGGGGCAGTTTTCGATTTCAAAGGGGAGATTGGCGGTGCGGGCCCCCGAACTGTCAACAGAATCCCAGTACATGGCAACCTTGCCGGTATCAAAAAGGGACCAAATCTGCTGTTCCGGAATGGAGGGGAAATCCTTGGATATATAACCTTTTTTGTACCAGTCATTCATTTTAGTAACATACTTCAGCAGGTCCGGATCGCCGTAGGCATGCCGGACTTTTCCGTCGGTTACAAACCAGTCGGGCGCCAGGTTAAAGGCGTAATAGGGCTCGTTCCTCGCCCCGCCAATTACGGGCAAGTACAGGGGCACTACCCCGGACTTTTTCTCCAGGACGGCCTTGAAGAAGGCTTCGTACTGGTCAAAGGTCGTGGGGGGTTTCATGCCGAATTCAGCCAGCCAGTCCTTCCGGGTTATGGCGCGGTTATGGTACGGCGCGGGAGGGTAAGGGCTGACCTTATAAAAGGCACCGATATGACCGGCTTCGTCGTAGAATTGGCGGCTCATATCCTTCGTTTCGTTGATAATGCGGTAGTAGTCCGGGGCCTGTTTCTGAAGATAGGGGCTCAGTTCCGCATAAACCCCGTCGGCGACACCCTTCATAACGCCGCCGGAATACCGGTTGGATCCCTGGATCATGTCGGGAAAATCCCCGGATGCCATCATCAGATTAAACTGTTCCTGCTCGGAACCATTGGCGGGATGAATAAAATTAATATTTATCTTCAGGCGCCTTTGAATTTCCTGGTAGGGTTCGCATTCGGCATAGCTCTTCATAAACTTGATGGCATTGATATTGATGGGCATCCAATAATCCAGGGTGACGGCCCCCGGGGTGACAACAATATTCCCCGAAAGCGCGTCGGACGAAGAACCGCCCGATGAAGCGGCGGAACCGCCGGCCCAAAGAACAGTTCCCGCAAGCACCATCGCAAACAATAAAACAAATTTTTTCATGGTTTCTCCTCCTGTTTGATAAACGGTATTTGCTACAGTTATTATGTAGTATTCCTTTATTGTTTGAATTTAAACATGGAATTTTTCCCCTGTCAACAAAAAAATTGAGAAATTTTCCGTGATTTTCCGCAGGTTTCTCCAAAGCTTTCTTGACTTAATCCGCCCTTGCCTTTATTATAGCTTTATTAGATACATCTATTATGGAGCAAATTTAACAAGGAAAACCTATGAAACATTATATCCCCGCTTATCCCCGCCCCCAGTTCGTGCGGGGGCCGGACTCCTGGCTTAACCTGAACGGCCCCTGGGACTTCGCCTTTGATTCTAAAAACGAAGGCATTTCCGCCGCCTGGTTTAACGCCTTTCCCCGGGGGAAAAACATACTCCTCCCCTTTACCTACGAAACGCCCCAAAGCGGCATCGGGGACCCCGCCCCCCACAGCACGGTATGGTACCACCGTTTGTTTTCCCCCGGGGCCCTCAAGCAAGGGGGCTGCCGGCTCGTCCTGCATTTTGAAGGCAGCGATTACCTGACCATGCTTTGGGTTAACGGCCGCTTTGCCGGCAGCCACGAGGGAGGGTACGCCCGGTTTTCCTTTGACATCACCCATTTGGTGAAGGAGGGGGATAACGATATTACCGTCCGGGTAGAGGACTCCCTTGATCCGGCCCAGCCCCGGGGGAAACAGCGCTGGAAGGATGAAAGCTATAGCTGCTGGTATATTCAAACCACGGGGATCTGGAAAACGGTTTGGCTGGAGCGGGTTCCCGGGGAACATATACAAGGGGTTAAGATGACCCCGGTATTATCCGGGGGTTTCCTGGAAATAGAAAGCGAAATCGAGGCGGAGCCCTGTTCCGGCCTTGATCTGGAAGTGTCCGTTACCCTGGGGGATATCCCGATCACCAGGCTCACCCTTCCGGTAACCAAAAAACGGATGACCCTCAGGGCGGATGTCCATTCCCCCCTTGCCGGGGAATGGCGGGTCCATGCCTGGGCGCCGGAGCATCCCCGGCTTTACGACATTGTTTTCCGGCTTTTAAGGGACGGGGCCGCGGTAGACGAGGCGGCCTCCTACTTCGGCATGCGGGACATCCGCATTGAGGGGACGAATGTACTCCTCAACGGGGCCCCCCTGTACCAGCGGCTTATCCTCGATCAGGGGTACTGGAAAAACAGCCACCTTACCCCGCCCGACGAAGAGGCCCTCGTCGCCGACATCGACAAAATTTTAGCAATGGGCTACAACGGGGTGAGAAAACATCAAAAGATCGAGGACGAGCGGTTCCTTTATTGGTGCGATGTCAAGGGGCTCTTGGTTTGGAGCGAAATGGCCGCGGCCTATGAATATAATGACCGGGCGGTAACGGATTTTACCCGGGAGTGGATGGAAATTGTGCGGCAGCATTACAATCATCCCTCAATTATCACCTGGACCGCCTTTAATGAATCCTGGGGAGTGCCCCAAATCAAGACCAGCAGGGCCCAGCAGCATTTTACCGAAGCCATCTATCATCTTACCAAGTCCTACGATCCCTTCCGGCCGGTGATTGTCAACGACGGCTGGGAACATACGGTGTCCGACATTATTACCCTCCATGATTATGAAGAAAGGGGGGAGAATTTCCTTGACCGGTATCTTGAACATCTTGAGGACATCCTGGACAACCGGCTTTTTCACAACCTGTCAAAATCGGCCTTTGCCAACGGTTACGGCTACCAGGGGCAGCCGGTTATTTTAAGCGAGTTTGGGGGAATTGCCTTTGACAGCCGTGAACCGGGCTGGGGATACGGCAATAAGGTAAAAACCCCGGAGGAATTTTTAAAACGCTTTGAGGCTATTACCACGGCCATTAAAAAGATTGATATAATCTGCGGATATTGTTATACTCAGGTCTCCGATGTTCAGCAGGAAATAAACGGCCTCCTAGATGAGGACCGTAATTTCAAGGTAGACCCCGGCATATTAAAGGAAATCAATGAGCGGCAGGTTGGTAATTTCCGCCGGATAAGGAGGAAATAGGCCGAAATTATTTTTTGAGCCCTTGTTTTTCCGGCGATTCCTTGGCGGGGCCGTTATGTCCGGAGCGGTTGCATGAAAGAACGGATAAATTTGGATATTAATCAACCGGAAAAAACGGCTTTGGTTTTAAAGGCCCTGGCATCGCCCGTACGGCTCAAAATGCTTCAGTGCATCAAGGAAAAGCCCCTGGTGAATATCAGCGAGCTGGCGGAACAATTCGCCCTGCCCCTTTCTTCGACGGCCCTTCATGTCCGGGTTTTGGAGCAGGCGGGGCTTATCTTTGTTCAGGAAAAACCCGGCCTCCGGGGCACCCAGAAGCTCTGCGCCATCCTTATAGAGGATCTGTATTTAAACATCTATCAAAGCAAAAAGGAAAAACAAACCCGGGATGTCCGCTACAATATGCCCTTGGGAAGTTTTTTTGACTGTTCCGTTACCAAACCCTGCGGGATTGCGGGGAGGCGGACTTATATCGGCATAGAGGATTCCGCCAACGCCTTTTACAGCCCCGGCCGGATCCACGCCCAGATGGTCTGGTTCACCTCGGGTTTTCTTGAATACCGGTTCCCGAATCACCCGATAAAATCGGGCAAGATCCTGGAGCTTCATTTTTCCTTTGAGGCCTGTTCTGAAGCGGCGGGATACAACAACGACTGGCCCAGCGACATTACCCTTTGGATTAACCACGAGGAGGTATACACCTTCCGCTGCGCCGGCGATTACGGCGACAAGCGGGGAATTTATAATCCCGACTGGTGGCCCAATGAATCAACCCAATACGGCGAACTGCACCGTTTGGAAATTACCCCCCAGGGCTGTTTCGGCGACGGGCGGAAAGTTTCGGATTTGAACCTGGACTCCCTGCATATTATGGAAGGGGAATATATCTCTTTTAAGATCGGCGTGAAAGAGAGCGGCGAATACGTGGGGGGCATCAATATCTTTGGGGAACACTTCGGCAACTACCGCCAAAATATCGAAATGATCGCGAAGCTTGAAAGATAACAATGCTTGAAAAATAACAATAATAATCTGCTGGGTAAGCAGAATTCCCATGGGGGGCACGCTTGCTTTGCGCTAGCGGGCTTTGTCGTTGTCCTTGAGGGCAGATGGCGCAAAGCTTCGGTCAAGTGCCCCCCATGGGAATTCTGCTTACCCAGCAGGCTTTATTGTTCCTTTTTTGGAGGGGAAGAGACTGGATGAAGGGGGAATAACGGGCTATTTGCCGCATGAGGGGAGGTTTAGGCCGTAAAGGATTGGCCTTTGCGGGGAAAGTCAATAGTAAATGCAGGAGGTCCTGGCTTTGACAACGGAGCATTAAACTGCTCACTACCCCCCCCTTGCAACGATAGCCCGTCATTCCCCCCTTATCCAGAAAACCCTTCCCCCCCAAAAGGCCCGGCCTTTACGGTCACACCTATTAAACGGAACATAAGGCCGGCTGGGAGGGCAAAAATCCCATGGGGGACACTTGACCGAAGCTTTGCACCATCTAACCCTCAGGGACAACGACAAATCCTTCTTGTGCAAAGCAAGCGTGGCCCCCATGGGATTTTTGCCCTCCCAGACGATCATTTTTGTTACAGCTTAATAGTTATAAAAGTAAATGCCGGAGCCGGCTCGGCTTGACAAAGAATTGTCCCTTCCATAGGCTTGAATTATGGGTCGTCACGCCGGGTATTCCTTCGTAAGGGGAATCATTATACGATTTTTCGCGGCTTTTACTATTATTATCGCGGTGGTTATCGGTATCAGCCTGGGTTTATCCCTGGCGGAAACGGTGAATATCAAAAACCAGGAAAATTTCCGGGAATTCGCCCCGGCCCTGCCTACGAAAATCCTGGACATCAACGGGACCCTGATTACCGAATTTTCGGCGGATGAAAAGCGGGAGCTGGTTTCTTTAAGCGAGCTTCCCCGGCATCTTATCCACGCGGTCCTGGCCCGGGAAGACCCGGATTTTTATAAGCACCGGGGATTCAGCATCCGGGGAATTGCCCGGGCGGTTTACGGGCAGCTTACCGGGCGCAATCTGGGGGGGGGATCCACCATCACCCAGCAGGTGGCGGGGACCCTCTACACGGACCGGACCGAATACACCCTTTCCCGGAAGATCCGGGAACTCTGGTGGGCCTTCCAGATGGAACGGCGGTATACTAAAAACGAAATTCTCGAAATTTATCTCAATTATATGTATATGGGCCCCGGCACCTACGGGGTGGAAGCGGCGAGCAAATACTTCTTCGGCCACAGCGCCCGGGAGATAAGCCTGGCGGAGGCGGCGATCCTGGTCATTCAGCTATCCAGCCCTTCCCGGTACAATCCCCTGGATAACCCCAATACCGCCCGGGACC
>JAITRD010000002.1 GCA_031288575.1 Treponema sp.
CGGTACTTTTCATAACGGTGGTAACCGGCGGTCTTTTTGCGGGAGGCGGAAAAGAAAGCGGGAGCGCGGGAAGGGTTACCCCCATCACGTTTTTGCTTCTGGGCAACAAACCTACCAACGGCCGGGCGGAAGCGGCCGTAGCGGAGATCAACAAAATTGTGGGCCCTAAAATCGGGGCGGAACTGCGGACCCAGTACATTGAATGGGCGGACTGGCAGAATCAGTACCAGTTGGCCCTGGCATCGGGGGATCCAAACCTGGACCTGATCGTTACCGCTACGGACTGGCTCTACGCCTGGGAAATCGCCCGGAAGGGCGGTTTTTACCCCCTTACCCCGGAACTGATCCAGAAAAACGCCCCCCAGACCTGGGCGGAAATTCCCCAGTCCCACTGGGACCTGTGCACGGAAAACGGGACCATCTGGTTTATCCCGGAAGATCAGTACAGCCAGTATACCAACCACGGCATGTATTGGCGTAAGGACTGGGCAAGCGAAGGGGGAATCGCCGATGTCGCTACCTTTGAAGACCTGGAGAAATACTGGGATGCGGTGAAGAAAAACCACCCCGAAGCCTATCCCTGGGATGTCAACGGCGCCGAATACCGCGACATGGGCCTTATCGGCGGTTATTTTATGGCAAAACATCCGGTTCAGACCATTATCGGCGTTGCTACCGGCAATTATGGCATTTTCCAGTACAATACCAATGATCCCTACACGGTGGTATCCTACTTTATGGACGGGAACGATCTGCTAGACGCGGCCAAGCTCTTTGACCGGTGGGCAAAAAAAGGCTTTTGGCGGGAGGATGTGCTGAACTACCGGGGCGAGACCCGGAATTTGCTCCTGGCCGGCCTTTCCGGTTCGGACCAGCACCATACCCAAACCTATATCTCCCTGCGGGAGCAGACGGACAAGGAACAGCCCGGGTCGGAACTTCAGATGTACTATTGGGGCAAGGAACTTAAGAACATAAATAAGGACCTTCTTACCCACCAGGCCCTTGCCATCAACGCGGCCTCCCGAAATGTGGAAAAGGCCCTGCAGCTCTACGATCTCATGCGGAATGACAAACAGATCTACCTGCTTTACAACTACGGCATTGAGGGGAAGGATTACCTTGTGCGGCCCGACGGCAGGTTCTCCCGACCGGCGGGATACAATTCTACCACCGACGCCCTGGACACCAACTTCTGGGCCGGCCGGGTAGACAAGTTTGAGCCCGAGTGGGACACCTGGTGGGTCGGCCGCAAACCCTTTGTTGAACAGCTCAATACCTTTGCCAAGGAATATCCCCTGGGAAAATTCAGCTTTGACAATACCAAGGTGGCCGCGGAAATGGCCGCCGTTGGGGATGTCTGCGCTACCTATATCCCTTCGATCCACTTCGGCAAAACGGCCAATCCCGAAAAGGCGGTAGCCGATTTCCGGGCCGCCCTTAAATCGGCGGGATACGACAAGGTAAAGGCGGAAATTCAGGCCCAGCTTACGGCCCGCAAAAACGCCCGGTAATTCGCCGGTGTTGCCGCCCTAAACTTGGCCCACAAATTCCGAGTAATTTCCGCAAGGGAGGGGAAAATGCCGGGAAAAACGCTTGTAGAGTCCGCCTCCGCCATCTTCGATACGCTCCGGCGGGGAACTCATTTTTCCCAGCCTTTCCCCCTCCCTTGCGGACTTACTCAAGCAAAGTGGGGCAACTTTAGCCCTTCACCGGGCTGCCGGGTGAGGGCGAAGAATTTTTACAAAACGCTTTGCAGGAACTGGCGGGTCCGGTCATTAACGGGCTTACTGAACATGATCTCGGGAGCGCCGATTTCCAGAATGGCGCCGTCAAACATAAAAACCACCTTATCCGCCACTTCCCGGGCAAAACCCATCTCGTGGGTTACCACCAGCATGGTCATTCCCCCATTGGCCAGGGTTTTCATGACCCCCAGCACTTCCCCCACCAATTCCGGATCCAGGGCGGAGGTGGGCTCATCAAAAAGCATGATCTTCGGCTCCATGGCCAGGGCCCGGGCAATGGCTACCCGCTGCTGCTGTCCCCCGGAAAGCTGGGAAGGCCATTTGTCGATCTTGTCCCCCAGGCCCACCCGTTCCAGGAGTACCGTCGATTTTTCCCGGGCCTCTTCCGCCGAAAGTTTCCGCACATGAACCGGGGCAAGCATCACATTTTCAATCACCGTTTTATGGGGAAAAAGGTTGAACCGCTGGAACACCATCCCCACTTCCAAAAGGGCCCGGTTCCGTTCATCCTGATGCATCTTGACGTTGTTTATCCCGTTAGCACAGTCAAAGAGGAGTTTATCTTCAATATAAATTTTACCGTCATCGATCCGTTCAAGCCGGTTAAGGGACCGCAGGTAGGTAGATTTTCCCGCCCCCGAGGGGCCGATAATGCACACCACCTCTTTCTGTTCCACCGTAAGGGAAACATCCCTCAGCACCTGCAAGGATCCGAAGGCCTTATTTACCCCCAGGGTCTTGATCATCGACATGACGGGCCTCACTCATAAACGGAATATTTCTTTTCAAGTTTGTGAAAAATAAAGGTAAAAACCGCGGTAATAATAAGGTAGAGAATCATTGCCGGAATATACACCATGGCGGAACGGGTTGAAGATTCGATGTTCCGCGTCGCCTTGGTAATATCCACCAGGGCAATCATGGACACCAGGGAAGCGTCCTTGAGCATCATGATAAACTCATTCCCTACCGGGGGAATAAGCCGCCGGATGGACTGGGGGATGATCACCAGCCGCATGGTCTGGGCATAGGACATCCCCAGGGCCCGGGAAGCCTCAAACTGGCCCTTATCAATGCTCAAAATCGCCGCCCGGATAATCTCCGCGCAGTAGGCCGCGGAATTGAGGCTAAAGGCGATAAAGGCGGCTAAAAAGCGGTTGTTAATCGTCAAAAGGGGGGTAACCATGGGCAGGGCGTAATAAATGAAGTAGAGCTGCATCAGCAGGGGGGTGCCCCGGAAAAAGAAAACATAGGCGGAACAAAACTTGTTAAGAGCGGAAAATTTCGACATTTTCCCCAGGGCGAGGAAGAGACTTAGAGCCACGCCCGCGGAAACCGCTAAAATAGTCAGGGCAATAGTAACCCGGGCGCCTCCTAAAAGCTGGGGCACCCAGGATATCATCAGTTGGATTTTAGACATCTTCCTCTTTTAAAAAAACCTAGCGTTTTACGTTAGAAACCAGGTCCATCTTAAAGGTTTCTTGGGAAATTTTCAACATGGCGCCCTCCGCGAAGAGTTCGTCCATGGCCTTGTTCAAGGCGTCGGTAAGGGCGGTATTTCCCTTTTTAAGGCAAATAGCGAATACCTCATCCGCCGGCCCGAGCCAGACGATTTCAAAGGGAGTATCCGCGGGGGCGATATAATCCACCGCCACGAGGCTGTCGCAGATAATGGCGTCCACCCGGCCCAAACGGAGTTCATCAAAGCAGTTCATCACCTTGTCGTATTCATAGGGGGTAAATTTCAGCCCCGCATCGGCAAGCCTGGCCATATAAATGTCCGAGGTGGTTTCCGCCTGATAGGCTACCCCAAGCCCTTCCAGCTCTTCGGGAGTGCGGGCCTTAATAGAGGAACCCTTGAGCAATACCATGGCCTGGGAATTCCCGATATAGGGCTTGGTAAAGTTATGGGCCGCAAGCCGTTCGTCGGTAACCGTTACCGAGGATATGATACAATCGTATTTATTTGTATCGATTCCGGCAAAGATGCCGTCCCAGGCGGTATCCACAAATTTGCACTCAAGCCCCAATTTCCCCGCCAGGGCTTTGGCCATACTGACGTCAAAACCGATGGGGGTTTTCCCGTCAACATCAAGATACTCCATGGGGGGATAACCAATCTCCATGCCTATGGTCAGCACGCCCTTTTCCAAGGTTAAACCGCTGGATTCCCGGGTGCCCCCCGCAAAAAGCGCGCCGCATAAAATCATAAAAATCAATGCGCCTATCGCCATACCTTTTAGCTTCATACTGTTTTTCCTCCACCCGGGAAGTATACCCCTTTATTTTTTTTTGTGTCAATAAAAAGAAGCTATAATTTGTATTTTTATGCGTTTTTTTGAATATATATGCACAATTAAAGGCTCATTTGTTTCTTAAGCACCCGCAGCATGCTCCTCAATTCAATGGGCTTTCCCAGATGGGCGTTCATGCCCGATGCCATGGCCTGCTTGATATCATCTTCCATGACATTGGCGGTCATGGCGACAATCGGAACCCGGGCGGCATCCTTCCGGGGAAGCCGCCGGATTTCCCGGGTAGCGCTGCAGCCGTCCAGAACGGGCATCTGCATATCCATAAGGATGATGTCAAACCCGCCCTCCGGCGACGCGCTGAAACAGGACACCGCCTCCCGGCCATTGGCGGCGGTTTCAATCCCGATCCCCGTATGCAAGAGGAGTTCCACGATAATTTCCCGGTTTATTTCGATATCGTCTACCACGAGGCAGCGTTTCCCGGAAAAATCAAAAACCGGCTCTTGATCCTTTTCCCAGGGTTCATTCCTATCCTCGATTTTGGAACGGGCGGCGCATTGAATGGTAAAGCGGAAGGTGCTTCCCTTCCCCACTTCGCTTCTCAGGACAATGTTTCCCCCCATCATCTCCACCAGGCTCTTGGAAATGGCAAGCCCAAGGCCGGTACCGCCGTAATTGCGGGTTATGCTGCCGTCGGCCTGCTCAAAGGGCCTAAAAAGCCGGAAAGCCTGTTCCTCACTGATGCCGATGCCCCGGTCGGTTACCTCAAACTGATACTCGCTGATGCCGGCCTCGGTCCCTAATTCACGCACAGCCAGGTCCACGGGGCTGCCCGGGGGGGAGAATTTGATCGCGTTGGAAAGGAGGTTAATTAAAACCTGGTTCAGCCGCAGGGCGTCCCCGGTTATCCCGTCATTGTTTATGGAACCGAAATTGAGGAGGATATCGATCCTCCGTTCCCGGGCCCGGGGAAGCATCATGGACACCACAAAATCCAGATCCGCCATGAGGGAAAACTCTTCACATTCCAGGGAAAGTTTCCCCGATTCAATTTTGTTAAAGTCCAGAATATCGTTGATAACCCCCAGGAGATGGGTGGAGGAGTTTTCCACCTGATCCAGGCAGTTACGGATTTTGGCGATATCCCCGCTGGATTTTGCTATCGTGGTCATGCCGATAATGGCGTTCATGGGGGTACGGATTTCGTGGCTCATCCGGGAAAGGAAATCGCTTTTTGCCCGGCTTGCGGCCTCGGCATCGATCTTCGCCCGGGTCAGTTGGGTTACATCCCGCAAAAGGAGCATCACGCAGACCGAGGTTTCCGGCCCCGGGGCAATTCCTGAACAGGAAAGGCCCGGCGGCGGCCCGGCCCGCTGCATACTTAACACATAGTTGTTCCCGCCGTCATCCCCCAGCAGGGCGATATCGGCGATAAAAACCGCCGGATGGGGAATCGCCGGGTCAAAAAGCTCCGCCGCCTTGGGGTTAAGGCCGTCTTCAGAGGCGGAGCTGCCGCCGCCGGCGATCCGATCCAGGAGCCGGGGGTCGGAACGGTCCAGGCCGTGGATCAGGAGGAACTCATCCATGGCCCGGTTATGATGGAGCATATCCCGCTTTTCATTAAACAGGGCCAGGGCCTCCGGGATAGCGTCAAGCTGGGCGCAGATAAGGTCCAGGGTGGTATTTACCCCGGCAACAATCCGGAGATAATCCCCCTCCATGGCGGAAATGTCCGCCCGCTCATAAAGGCGCCCCGCCCGGGCCGCCCGGGTAATCTGCTCAATATGGGTGATAACCCCCTTAATAGCCCCGGACATGGTCTGAAAAGCCCCCGCAAGTTCGCCGATTTCATCCTGGCGGCTCATAAATTCCGGGGGCAGTTTCCGGATGAACCGGCCCCGGGCAAGGCGGTTGGCGTCCGCGGTAATGCTCCGGAGGGGGCGGATAAGGATCTTCCGGATAAGGGAATTAAAAATCAGGAGGAAAAGAAGGGAGAACCCCAGGGTGATGAGGATAGCGATGATAATTTCCCGGCGGGCGGCGGCAACAAAATCCTCCCGGGGGGTTTCGATAACCAGGGACCAGCGGGTGCCCCGGATTGGGGCAAAGCTGAAAAAGGTATGGCCGTCCCCGCCGGAGATCCGGGCGGAACCGGTTTGTCCCTGGACTATTTGGGCGGCCATTTCCCGGAAGGCGGCATTGTCCTTGACGCTGTCAAGGATTGATTCTTCCCTGCCGACCTTGCCAGGATCCCGGTGGGCCATGAATTTTCCCTGCCCGTTGAGAATATAGGCGGTGCTTCCGGAAGAAATATTGATATGGCTTAACACGTCGTTTAACACATCGTATTTATAACTCCCCACCAAATAAAAAATCCCCTCCTCGAATGCCACCGGGGTGCCGATGACGATTTCAAGCCCCGCGGAGCCCGTAAGGGTATCCTCAATCACCAGATTCCCCGTCTCCTCCATCATGGAAAAAAAAGGCCATCCCGTAATTTCCGGGGGACAATTTTCGCTGCCCCCCCGCAGGCGGCCCCGGGCGGTGTAAAAACCTATCCAGACAAATTCGATCCCCGATTGGGCCCGATCCAGAACGGCCTGGATATCCCTGCCGGCGGCCTGGGGCCCGGTAAAGAAGAGGCTGTCCCGGATGAGGAAGATCCGGTCCGCGAGGAGGTGTAAATTGGCCTGGACGCTTAGGGCCGCGGCTTTCGCCATGGGCTGAAGGGTCTGTAACAGAATCGTGTTGGTAAGGGTATTGATAAAATAGGTCATTGCCAGAACCAGGACAACGACCAGGGCGACAAGCGCCATGATGGTGGTAAAGAGTATCTTTATTCTGAGCCCGCTTCTCCTTTTCAAACCCCCATCCTTTATGAACAAACCAATTTTTTGCCCCTATCGCCAAGACGGCCCCGGCGGCATCCGGTTAATCCGCCCCGCCGGAATGGGTGTTGGTTTGAATGAAGGCAACTGAAGTATCGCCGGTTTGAGATTTTTTTAAGGCCGCTTCCGCCAATTGGCAGAATGAATGATAAGAATTGGTCGCTCCGCTTAAAACATCGATCCCTTCAATTCCCTGGCGGCTCAGTAACCGCGCCCCGTATATCCGGGTGTATTCATTCGGGTAGGTACCGTCCGTGGCGTTCATAACCCGCATATAATCCATATCCCAGGATTTGATTAGGCCGCCGGCATTTTTGGCATCGTATTCAACGGCGGTTATTTTACCATTGCAAACGCAGATGGTAACAAATTCCTTCCAGCCGTAGTTATCAAATTCCAGAGCTTCCGCGGTATAGTAGCCGTCTTTTAAGAAGGGATCATAACGGGAACAGGAATTAACCAGGGGCGTGACAAAAAAAACCAGAAAACATCCTCCCAAAAACAACATAAAACATTGTTTCATCACCTGCTCCGGCTTTTTTAAGCATACTATAATACAGGGGTATATGCAATGCGCGGCCAGCCAGGGCCCCTGCACTTACTTTGTTGGGGGGAGGTTTAGGCGGTAAAGGCGGGTCCCTTGAGGGGGAAGAAATTGCCGCGGAGCTTCATTGTATTCTGGAATAAAAACATACTAAAATAGTAATGAAAGGAGATGCTTTTATGAGCAAAATTGTATTAATCGGCGCGAATCACGCGGGAACGGCGGCGGCAAACACGATTCTGGACAATTATCCGGAAAATCAACTGGTTATTTTTGACGGTAACAGCAACATCAGCTACCTGGGCTGCGGTACCGCCCTTTGGATCGGGCGGCAAATCGACGGTTCCGAGGGGCTTTTTTATTCTTCCAAGGATATTCTAAGCGCCAAAAAAGCGGTGGTCCACATGGAAACCGAGGTAAAACGCATCGATTTTGAGGCCAAAAAGGTCTACGCCGCGACCAAGGAGGGCAAGGAAATAACCGAAGCCTACGATAAATTGATCCTGGCCACGGGCTCCCTCCCTATTGCCCCGAAGATCAAGGGCCTGGAGCTGGGGAATGTGGCCTATGTCAAGCTTTTCCAGGACGGGCAGCGGATCAACCAAATTCTGGATGAGGAAGGGGTAAAAAATGTTGCCGTGGTCGGCGCGGGTTATATCGGGGTGGAACTTGCCGAAGCGGTGCGCCGCCGGGGCAAAAAGGTCCTCCTCTTTGAGGCGGAAAATACCAGCCTGGCGACCTATTACGACGACTGGTTTACCCATGACATGGACAAGATTCTGGCGGATAACGGCGTTGTCCTGCATTTTGGGGAACTGGTCCAGGAAATCAAGGGGAAATCCGCGGTGGAATCGGTCGTTACCAATAAGGGGGAATACCCGGTGGACCTGGTGCTTATGGCCATCGGCTTCCGGCCCAATACCGCCCTGGCGGGAAAGGACCTGGAAACCTTCCCCAACGGC
>JAITRD010000042.1 GCA_031288575.1 Treponema sp.
GACGCCAGGGGAGAAAAGGGCCGGTTCCGCATGTCCGATAAATGGTTTGATGAATTTGTTTACCAGGTGGTGGTGAATAAAAAATTTCTTAGCCCGGAGGAACTGGCGGCCCTGGAAAAGAAACCCACGGTGCTCAAGCCCTGGGACCCGATGGGTTCTTTGGCCTGAGTGTCGTGAAAAAAGGAGGATGTATGAAACCAGCACAAAAGAGGATGTACGGATTAAAGGCCGCAAGGGCAACGTTTTTCATCGCCCTAATCCTGTCGGCGGCCGCCGGCCCCGTATTTGCCGGCGGCAATAAAGATTCTGCCTCCGCGCCGGGGACGAACGGAGGGGTTCTCAATGTCCAGATAGACGGAAATGTAACTACCCTGGATTTCCACGGCTCCCAATATTCCCACTCCCTGACCGCCATGAGTACCATCGGCGAGGGGCTCCATTATCTGGACGGCAACGATGTCTTCCAGCTTGGACTGGCGGAATCTTATACCCGGAGCCCTGACGGCCTGACCCTGACCTACAAAATCCGGGAGGCCCGCTGGTCCGACGGTTCCCCCCTTACAGCCCAGGACTTTGTCTATTCCTGGCGGCGGCTGGGAGACCCCGCCGTGGCTGCTGACTACAGCCGGCTTCTCAATATCGTAACCATCGAAAACGCCCAGGATGTTATCAGCGGGAAGAAACCCCTGGAAGCCCTGGGGATCAAGGCTTTGGACGACCGGACCCTGGTGGTTACCCTTACTACCCCGGTAGCCTTTACGGAAGGGCTCTTTTCTTTTCCTGCCTTTTTTCCCCTAAAGCAATCCTTTGTGGAGGCCAAGGGGGTCAAATTTGCCACATCTCCCGATACGGTGCTTTCCATCGGAGCCTTTAAACCCAAAATTTATGAACCCAACACCGAAGTGACGGAAGTGGAGCGGAATCCCTATTACTACCGGGCCTCGGAAATCAAACTGGACGGAATCCGCTTCCAGACTATCGCGGATATGCAGCAGGCGGTTTTAGCTTATCAGTCGGGAATTGTTGACCTATTGCCCCGGCTTTCGGGGGAACAAATTGACCTTTACAAGGATGATCCCGAATTCCGGACCCAGTTGGGAGCTTACGTGTGGTACTTAACTCCGAATACGAGGGATAATAAGTACTTGGTCAATATAAATGTCCGCCGGGCTCTTGCCCTGTCTATAGACCGGGAAGCCCTGACAAAAAACATCCTTCGGGACGGGTCGGTTCCCGCTGAATACCTGGTAGCCCGGGGGCTCGCCAAGGCCCCGGACGATCAGTCTGACTTCCGGGACGGCGGCGCGGGGGCGGGGGACGAACTCAGCTTCAACCGGGAAGCGGCCCTGCGTTTCTGGAACCAGGCCAAACAGGAATCCGGTTTCAGCATCCTCACTCTGGAAATGATCGTCGCGGATACTTCATTCTCTTTGAACATTGCCCAGTTCCTTCAGGCCCAGCTCCAGAATCTGCCGGGACTCACTATCAAAGTGGCCCCCATGCCAACGAAGAGCCGGGGAGAAAGACAGCGGGCCGGGGAATTTGATCTGAGTTTCCATGGCTGGGGCGGTGACTACCGGGACCCCCTTACCTTCCTGGATCTCTGGCTTTCGGATCAGCACGTGGTGTACCGGAATAAAGACTACGATGCCATCGTTGTTTCCGCCAGCCGGGGCGAACTTGCCCGGGATCTTCCCAGGCGGTTCAGGGAACTGCGCCGGGCGGAACAGATAGCCCTGCGGGATATTGCCACCATTCCTATTTTGCAGACTTCAGCCACTGCCCTGCAGAAGCTTAACATAAAGGGCGTGGAATACCACGGTGTCCAGGGAGGAACGACCTACATTTGGGCGTCAAAAAGCCCCTCGGGCATAGCGGGGCATTAAGCGGAATTCTGCCGATGGGGGACCTCCGGGGCTGAGGCAAGGCCCCGCAGGTTCCCGCTATTTCTTTGAAGCCGAGGTTACCATGATAAGATATGTATTACAGAGAATCGGTATTGCCGCCCTTACCCTGCTGGCAATTATTATGCTGCTCTTCCTCCTGATGGAATTCGTTCCGGGGACCCCCTTTGACGAGGAGAAACTGAGCCCGGAACAGATCGAACAGAATATGAGGCTCTACGGCCTGGATAAACCCTGGCCCTACCGCTTCGCCAAATACACCCTGAACATGCTAAGCGGCAACTTCGGGGTCTCCTATGTTATCTCCAAAAATATACCCGTTACGGATCTTATCAAAAACCGTTTCCCTGTCAGCATAGGGATAGGGCTCCAGGCCATAGCCCTCGGCACCGCCATGGGGCTCCTTTTGGGCATCGGGGCGGCCCTTAAACACGGCAGCCCCCTGGACGCTTTCTGCACCTTCCTTTCGGTTGTTTGCGTCAGTATCCCCTCCTATGTTTTCGCCCTCTGCCTTTCCTATGTGGTGGGTTTTAAATTGGGCTGGTTCCCCCTAATCTACCGGACGGACCGGGCCTTTATGTCTACGGTTATGCCTACCATCGCCTTAAGCATTTTTCCCATGGCGAACATTGCCCGTTTTACCCGGGTGGAAATGCTGGAAACCCTGGACTCCGACTTTATCCAGCTTGCGGAGAGCAAGGGGATTACCGGATTCCGGCTTATTTTTTGCCATATACTCCGCAACGCCCTTATCCCCATCGTAACCGTATTGGGGCCCATGATCGTGGGGCTTATAACCGGCAGCCTGGTTATCGAAAAAATATTTTCCGTGCCCGGCATAGGGCAGCTCCTCATCACTTCGATCCAGACAAATGACTACAACGTTATTGTGGTGATGTCCTTTATATACAGCGCCCTTTATATCGCCGTGATGCTGGCGGTAGATATCTTGTACGGCATTATCGATCCCCGGATCAGAATCATAAAGGAGAAACAGGATGACTAATCCCAAACCCCTGGGGGCGGAACAGTTTCCGGAGGAAGCGGTAATCCCCCCGGAGGAATTCAGGTTTATCAGCCCTGAGGAAGCGCTTTTCCTTTCGGGGCTTACCCAGACTTCGGGGGAAAGGGAATCCGCCCTCCGCAATATTATAAAGCGGCTCCGGAAAAACAAGGGCGCCATGGCCGGCCTTTTCTGCATTCTCCTTATTGTGATAATGGCGATTATCGGCCCCCTTCTCAACGATTTCCGCTACGACCAGCAGATAACCGGCAACGAAAGCATGGCCCCCCGCATACCGGGGTTTGAGAAACTGGGCATCTTCGACGGCAGGGAAAAACTCCATACCTCCACCGGGGTGCGGGAAATCAACCAGTACGCCCGGGCGGAAAAGGGGGATCAGTATTACTACTGGTTCGGAAGCGACACCCTGGGGCGGGACATCTTTACCCGTACCTGGGAAGGAACCCGGATATCCCTTTTTGTCGCCCTGGTAGCGGTGCTGGTGGATGTTTTTATCGGCATCCTCTATGGTTTTACCTCCGCTTATTTCGGCGGCAAGGTAGACATTGTAATGCAGCGGATTATTGAGATTGTCCACGGCATACCTACCCTGGTGATCGTTACCCTGCTTATTATGCTGCTCCACCCGGGAATCCTGAGCGTTACCCTGACCATCATGCTTACCGGATGGATAGGGATGAGCCGTATGGCCCGGGCCCAGATGCTTAAACTGAAAAACCGGGAATATGTGCTGGCGGCCCGGACCCTGGGGGCAAGCAATTTGCAGGTAATTTTCCAGGAAATACTGCCCAATTCCTTCGGCCAGCTTTTGGTCATGTCCATGTTTTCTATTCCCAGCGCTATATTTACCGAGGCCTTCCTCGCCTTTATCGGCATCGGCATTCCGGTCCCCCTGGCGTCCCTGGGTTCCCTGATTTCAGAGGCTTTCCGATCCCTCACCAGCCACCCCTATATGATAGTCTCGCCGGTGCTTGTTCTGGCGGTATTGATGCTGAGTTTCAATCTCCTGGCGGACGGGCTGAGGGATGCCCTGGACCCCAGCGTAAAGGAGAGATAATGACAGACAAGAGCAACGTGATTCTGGATGTAAGGGGCCTTTCGGTTTCCTTCAGTACCGGCCGGGGAACCGTCAGGGCGGTACGAAACCTGGATCTGGAACTCCGCAAAGGGGAAACCCTGGCCATTGTGGGAGAATCCGGGAGCGGCAAGTCGGTTACGGTAAAAACCCTTATCGGCATTTTGAGCAAAAACGGCAGGGTGGACTCGGGGACCGCCCTTTTCCGTTACCGCGAGGGGGAAACGGAAAAGGAGACGGACCTCCTCGCTTTAAGCAAAAAGGAAATGCGCCGGAATATCAACGGGAAACGTATTTCCATGATCTTCCAGGACCCTATGACTTCCCTTAACCCTACCATGCCGGTGGGAGCCCAGATTGCCGAAACCATAGGGCTCCACAACCTGGAACCGGCCGTGACCGTAGGGGAGCAGCTTGCCGAAAACATCAGGCGCCATGAAAAAATAAGCCGCAGGGCCGCCGCAAAACGGGCCCTGGAACTGCTTGAAATGGTAGGCATGGACGACCCGGAACGGCGGCTTAAAAGTTACCCCCACCAGCTTTCCGGGGGGATGCGCCAGCGGGTGGTCATTGCCATAGCCCTGGCCTGCGGCCCGGAAATTCTTATCTGTGATGAACCCACCACAGCCCTGGATGTTACTATCCAGGAGAGGATCCTCCAGCTTATCAGGGATATCCAGATCAAAACCGGCATATCAGTTATCTATATTACCCACGACATGGGGGTAGTGGCAAAGGTAGCGGACTATGTTACCGTTATGTACGCGGGCCGTATCGTGGAACGGGGGACAGCCGAGGATATATTCTATGACTCCCGCCATCCCTATACCTGGGGGCTCCTTCTGGCCATGCCGGACCTTTACACCGACGATGAAACCCTCTATACCATTCCCGGAAATCCCCCGGATCTGCTCCAGGACATCAATGGGGACGCCTTTGCGGCGCGGAATCCTACGCCTTTGTATATCGATACCCGGCGTGTCCCTCCCCTGTTCCAAATAAGCCCTACCCACTACGCGGCCTCCTGGCTGCTCTACAAAAACGCTCCAAAATTGGACTGCCCCGCCGAATTGCGGAAACGGGTTGACCGGATGCTCAAGGAGGCGGCCTATGACAGCTCCGCGCTCTGAGGCCGCGGCAAGCCCCTTGCTGCGGGTTAGGGATCTCCACCAGCATTTCCGTATTAACCGGGGCTATACCGTCAAGGCGGTGAACGGGGTCTCCTTTGATATTTATCCCGGGGAAACCTACGGCCTGGTGGGGGAATCAGGGAGCGGAAAGTCCACCATCGGCCGGACGCTTATCAGGCTTTATAAGCCGACCGCGGGGACTATCGAGTTTAAAGGCCGGGACATCTCGGGCAGCCTGGATAAGGAGGCCTATCTGGAACTGCGCACTAAGATGCAGATGATCTTCCAGGATCCCATGGCCAGCCTTAATCCCCGCAAAAAGATTATCGAGATCATCTCCCAGGGGCCGCGCTACCACAAACTCTGCACGGACCGGGAGGATCTTGCCGGCCAGGTTTACCGCATCATGGACAAGGTGGGCCTTTCCCGGGACTTTGCCAACCGTTACCCCCATCAGTTTTCCGGGGGCCAGCGGCAACGCATCGGCATTGCCAGGGCGCTGATCATGGCCCCGGATCTTATCATTGCCGATGAGGCCATCAGCGCCCTGGATGTATCCATCCAGGCCCAAATAGTCAATCTGTTAAAGGGCATACAGCAAGACTCAGGGGCGGCGCTGCTCTTCATTGCCCATGATCTTACTATGGTAAAGTACCTGTCCAATCATGTCGGCGTGCTCCACAGGGGCTGCCTGGTAGAAACCGGCTCCAAGGAAGAAATATTTTCCCGCCCGGTACACCCCTATACGCGTTCCCTCCTTTCCGCAATTCCCCATCCCAACCCCAGGCTGGAAAAAAAGCGGCGGGCCTACACCTATGACTACAAAAATTCGGGGCTCGACTACAGCAAAGGCGAACTTCATCACATTGGCGGCACCCACAGGGTGTTGGGCAGCGACAGGGACCTGGAAATTTGGTTCAGGGAAACAGGGATGAAGGTTCCGGGCTAGGGGTTTACCGGTTGTTCGTCCCTAAGCAAACGCATACGGGCCGTTATCCCCTTTCAGGCTAAATTGGCCCGCTTGCTTGGACAAGCCCGCGGGGATTACACAGAATTCTGCGGGTCAAGTTTAGCCCCTTGATTTCCCCCGGTTCTTCGGTTTGAATTAAGCCATGACCGCGGAAGAAAAAAGGGATCTTGCATCATTCCTTGACCTGGCTGCCGATTACCTCCGGGACGGTTACAGACGGCCCCGGGAACCCTATAACTTTGCCGAAAACAGCGCCCCGGAGGGAGCCGCCTCTGCTGCCCCGGCGCCCCTCCCGGATCTTCCGGGACCGGACTCCCCGGATACACCGGAGGGCATCGCCGCCGAGATTAGGGCCTGCGCCGGCTGTTCCCTGGCCGCCGCCCGGACCCGGACCGTGCCCGGCGAGGGGGTTTCCTCGCCCCTGGTTCTTGTGGTAGGGGAAGGCCCCGGGGCGGATGAGGACGCCGCGGGCAGGCCCTTTGTCGGCAGGGCGGGGCAGTACCTGGACCGTATGCTTGCCTCGGTGGCCCTTTCCCGGGAGCGGAATTGTTTTATCGCCAACACGGTAAAATGCCGTCCCCCGGAAAACCGGGACCCGCTGCCGGAGGAGGGCGCCGCCTGCCTTCCCTACCTGCTCCGGCAGATAAAATGCCTCAAACCCCTGGTCATCCTCTGCGCGGGGAAGGTCGCCGCCAACCGGCTCCTGGGTTTTGACGGGACCGAAGGCATCGGCAGGCTCCGGGGCCGGTTTCACCCCTACGAGGGCCTTGAGGGGTATCCGGAAAGCCGCCGGGACCGGGCAATTCCCCTCCTCTGCACCTACCATCCCAGCGCGGTCCTGCGGGATCAGGGCCTCCGCCTCCCGGTCTGGGAGGATTTAAAACTGCTCAAGGCAAAACTTTCCGAACTGGACGAGGCCTACGCCGCCGAAAGCGCCGCGGGGCCGGCGGGCAGGTAATCATGGCCGCCCCCTACCTGGACCTGGTTTTCGACATCCCCTCTCCCCAGGTAGTTACCTACCGTATCGATCCCAAGGGGGAAGGGGGGATGGGAAAACGGGTCATGGTACCCTTTGGCCGGCGGGAAGCCCTGGGCTATATTGTCGCCGAGCGGGAAAGCCTTCCCCCGGGGGTGGAAGAGGCAGGGATCAAGGCGGTGCGCCGGGTGGTGGACGGGGAACCGGTCTTCGATAAAGAAGACTGGGAACTGGCGGAATGGATGGCGGGGTACTACCTCTGCGGCATCGGGCAGGCCCTGGCGGCGATGATCCCCTCGGGGCGGCGGGGTGTCTCCCCCCCTTCCCTCCCGGATGAAGGAGAAATGAGTCCGGAAACCCTGGAATTGTCCGGGGAGCAGGCCCGGGCCCTGGAAGCCCTGACCGGCCCCTTCCCCGGATACCCCGGGCCTTTGCCCGCTGGGGAGGGGCAAGCCGGGGACCCGGGCGGCCCTGAACAGGGCGATCCCGGGGGGGAAAAAACCGGGGCTCCCCGGTCCCTGCCGCCGCCCCCCATGTTTTACCTTTCCGGC
>JAITRD010000046.1 GCA_031288575.1 Treponema sp.
ACCCGGCAGTTTAAGCTTATGCAGGATTTCGGCACCACCGTGGTCCACGCCACCCCCAGTTTTCTCCTCCATGTGGAATCCAAGATGCGGGAAGAGGGGGTAAGCCGGGACAGCATCAAGCTTAAACGGGCCTTTGCCGGGGCGGAACCCTATTCGGAGGATACCCGCCGGCGCATTGAAGAACTCCTGCATATCGATGTCTACAATTCCTACGGCCTTTCGGAGATGAACGGCCCCGGGGTGGCCTTTGAATGCCAGGCGAAAAAGGGCCTCCACATTTGGGAAGACGGTTATATCCCGGAGATCGTGAACCCCGATACCCTGGAACCGGTTCGGGAGGGAGAAACCGGGGAACTGGTCCTGACCATCCTCTGCCGGGAGGCTACCCCCATCCTGCGTTACCGCACCCGGGACCTTTCGGCCTTCTATACCGAGCCCTGCCCCTGCGGCAGAACCCACCGGCGGCTTCACCGGATCACCGGCCGGACCGACGATATGCTCATCATCAACGGGGTCAACCTCTTCCCCAGCCAAATTGAGGAGGTGATCATGTCAATGAAGGAGGTGGGAAACAACTACCTTATCGTGATAGAAAAGGAGGGAGTCCTGGACCGGCTCACGGTCAAAACCGAGGTGGGGCCGGACATCTTTATGGACGATACCCGTCCCCTGAATGCCCTGAAAGAACGGATCCGCAAAACCCTCCAGGCTTCCATCACCATCAACCCCCGGGTGGAACTCCACGAACCGGGCAGCCTCCCCATTTCGGAAGGCAAGGCCCTGCGGGTCCGGGACACGCGGCCAAAGGATGTATAGCCGGGGAAGTTTATTTTTCCCATTCCTTTTCTTGCAAATTGGTGTAGATATAAACTACCGCGGAAACAGAACATATCAAAAACATAATCACCGAAAGGGCCGCTGTTTTTTCATAGTCCATATAGGTATTGAAATGCCGGAACAGGGAGATGCCCAGCATGGTTGGATTCGTGGCTCCCAAAATTAAGAAAGGGGTTGTAAAGGAACCTACATTGCCCATAAACACAAAGGTTGCGGAAATGAATACATCCTTTATCGAAAGGGGGAGGATCATGGCGGTAAAAATTTTCCGCCGGGATGCGCCGGCATCCTGAGCGGCTTCAATAATGGAATCGGGAATTCCCGAAAGGCCGGAGCTTATTATCAGGGCCGCAAAAGGAATATTGAACCAAATATTCATCAGGACTATGCCTTTTGTGTTAAACATAAATCCAGGTATAAAGTTTCCGCCGAAAAGCCGGGAAAATCTATTGAGCAGCCCCGAATCCCGGATAACAACTATCATGGCATAGATGGCTACCAGCCCGGGGATAAACCGGGGGATGAGGTAAAGGATCCCGACAAATTTTCTGATCTTTGACCGGGTAAAGCGCAAATAAAGGGCCAAAAGATAGGCGGCAATGATCGCCAGGATCACCGTGATAATAACTACCCCCAGGGTATAGATGATACTGTTGAATTCCAGGGAATTGCTAAAAAAATAGGTATAGTTTTTTACCGTAAACCCGCCGCCGGCCCGGTCTCTGAAACTCCGGGCTATCGAATTAAAAATAGGGTAGGCCACGATCAGGACTACCAAAAGAAAGGCGGGCAATATCATGGCATAGGCCAAGAGCTTTCTCAGAATTTGTTGTTTTCCTTTTCCCATATTTTCTCCCCCGGAAGCCGCCTGGAAGCCGCCCGGAAGTTTTGGACAACCGGGCTTTTTTCTTCCCCTATTACGGTAAGGTGGCGATGGTTTCATTCCATATTCTGTTCATGGTTGTGCCTAAGGAACCGATAGAAATAGTTCTGAAATCATCTACCTTCAGATCCTTTACCGTGGCCGCCTCCAGGGGATCGAGTTTGGAATTCTCGATCAGCGGAATAGCGGCCATATCGGTCAGAAGGATGTTTTGGGCTTCCGGGCTCAGCATAAAATTGATAAAGGCATGGGCATATTCGGGATATCTGCCGATGGTGGGTATACAAAAGGCCATAAGAGAACCGGTAAAGGCGGGTTCAATTTGGTATATCTTGATACTCTTGGGAAGGCTGCCGTTTTTTATGCCCGAGATCGCCATGTCCGCCCATGCGGGGGTCATGTCAATTTCCCTGCTGTTGAGAAGATCCAGGGTGCCCTGATTTTTATTCGGGTATACCACCCTCCCTGAGGATTTATACAGGTATGGATGAATTTCCTTAAGATAACCAAAACCCTGGTCCCACCGGCTGACCCATTTTTCATCGCTGGACATCAGGGATTCCCGGGGAAGAAAATTATAGACGGCGGTGCTTACGAAAGAACCCCCGGCTCCTCCGGTGTCCGGGGAATTATAGGCAAACCGGGCGGGATGTTCCTTAATCCACCGGGTCAGTTCCGCCGTGGTTTTGGGGGGATTCGTAATGACATCCGAATTATACGCCATGAGGACCGTGGTTCCCCGGCAGGGAACATAATATTCAGCGCCCATAACCGGCCGGGCGGATACCCCCGCAAGGTTGGGAATTTTGGAGGGATCGAATCGCTGAAGTAGCCCCGGCCCTCCTTCTTGCAGGAAAACTGTCATCTGGGTATCCCCTACTTCGATAATATCGAAGGTGGTGTTTTTTTGCCCCGCCTGATAGGCAGCCAGCACCCTGTTTTCTATAGACTGGGTCCCGCCGCCGGAGGCGATGAACTGGAGCACCATGGTAAAATCCTTGTTGTATTGCGGATTTTTATTAAAGGCATCCACCAGTTTTTCGAATATCATCCGGACATTGTCGGAACCGCTAGCCCAGACATTAACCTCCGGTTTCGCCGTTGTTTTATCCTGGCCGCCGCCGGCAAATAAGCCCCAGTTAAGCATAAACAACATTAAAAAAGCAAAAATCCTTTTCATTTTTCACTCCCCTGCGATAAATTTATATTTTTGTGTCCCCGGGGGCACACTAAAAATATCATCCCTGCGGAACCCGCCTTTTCATTTTGAAAATTCAGTTTGTTTTCTAAATCCCACATGAACTTCTCCGCCTTCGGCAAAATCCTCCAATTCTGTCCGGGGTATGAAGGACTTTATCAGTTTTTCGCCGCATTCTATGTTTACCTCCGCATAGTGGCCGAGGATCATGATGGTCCTGATATGCCCGTTAATGGCCCCTTCCTTAAATCCGGGGGAAACCTTCACATTCTCCGGCCTTACGGCGCTTGTTCTGTCCCCGTGTTCCCAGAAATTCATTTCCCCGATAAAGGAGGCCACGTATTTTGTAGCGGGATAATCGTAGATTTCCGTGGGGGTTCCAATCTGCTCAAAAACGCCCTTGTTCATCACTACAATGCGGTGGGAAATCGCCATGGCCTCTTCCTGATCATGGGTAACAAAAATAATGGTAATCCCCAATTCTTTTTGTATTTTTTTTAATTCCTCCCGCATTTGCGTCCGGATCTTTGCGTCCAGCGCGGAAAAGGGCTCGTCCAGAAGGAGTACCTCCGGCTGCAGCAGGAGGGACCGGGCTATGGCGATCCGCTGCTGCTGGCCCCCCGAAAGCTGATTGGGATACTTTTTCTGAAATCCCGGCATCTTGACCATTTCCAGCATATTATTTATTCGCCGGGTAATTTCAGCCTTGGGGTGTTTCCGCAGCTTGAGCCCGAAAGCAAGATTTTCATAAATTGACATATGGGGCCAAAGGTTGTAGCTCTGAAACACCATGGCGGTGGGACGCTTTTCCGGAGCCAGGGCGGCGATGCTATTGCCGTTGACGGTGATGTCCCCCCGGTCAATGGGGAGGAAGCCGCCGATGGTTCTGAGGATGGTGGTTTTCCCGCATCCCGAGGGTCCCACCATGGTTACCAGTTCTCCGCTGTACACATCCAGGTTTATACCTTTAACCCCGTCACCGTTGTCATAGGTCTTATCCATATTGATAATCTGTAATTTAATTTCCCCCGCGGATTTCATAGATACCGTCCCTTATTTCAATTTAAAGCCCCCGGCAATCGCGCTGGGGCCGATATATCTTCTCATGACAAAAAGGAGGATTATTGTGGGGACCATCAGGATAATGGAAAACACCGCCCCCGCCATAACCGGAAATTCGGTGATAACGCTGTACATTTCCACCGGCATGGTTTTGAATTGGGGGATTCCCACCAAAAAGGTCCCCTGCATTTCTTCCATGGAACCGAGGAAGGTATAGATGGAGGCCACCGCAATCCCCGGCATGGCCATGGGGAAGGTGATCTTCATAAAAGTCCGGAAGGGTCCCGCTCCCGCGTCCCGGGCCGCCTCTTCTTGCTGGCGGTGGATATTGCCGAAGGCTCCGGCGGGGATCCAGACCATAAACATCATGGTATTGATCATGTGGATAATAACCACCCCCAGGAAGGTGCCGATAAGGTTGTATTTGTAATACAGGATGCCGATGGAAGTGTATAAACCGATTTTTGGAAAGGCGTTGGTAAGAAGGAAGGAAAGCATGATTATTCTTCTGCCGGGGAATTTAAACCGGGCAATGGCGTATGAGGCGGGAATGCAAAGAATCATGGAAACCGCGGTAGTTACCAGCGCAAATATAAAGGATAAACTGATTGACGAAACCAGGTTCTTTTGGGAAAGAACAAATTTCCACCACTTAAAACCGAATTGCTGCGGGACAACCGCGGGAACATCATAGACATCGGCGAAGGCGAGGATCGCTAAGTTAATAATGGGACCATAAAAAAACAATAAGAACAGGGTTAAAAAAATAAATTCCCAAAATTTTTTCTTTCCCACGACAACATAGAAACGTTTCGGATTCAGATATTGAAACATAGCCCTTCCTGTTCATGTATGCTGCCCCTATTATGGGAGGCCTTTTGTTAGGGAATTTTAAAAGGACCATTAAAATTTGAAAAAAAATATGGTTTCCGGCTTTTTTACCTTTATTTGGCTGTATTATTGGGTATAACAAGGAATATGAAAAATTTATTAAACATAACCGCCCATTCCGGCTGTGATGGCACGGAACGGGATTCTTTAGAATCCGTCCGCAGGGGGATCCGTTTCGGGGCTGACGCGGTTGAGGTAGATGTCCGTTTGGATAAGGGGGGTCTCCTGATCCTTTCCCACGATAAGGAGGAGAGCCGGGACTACCCGGGACACGCCCGCCTGGCGGATGTTTTTTCCCTGGCTTTGGAGAACGGATCCCTGGCTGTCAACTGCGATGTGAAGGAACGGGAAGCCGTACCGGCGATACTGCGTCTCGGGGCGGAGATGGGAATGGAAAAGGAGCGGCTTATTTTAACCGGCAGTTCTTCCCCGGCCATGCTCCGGGAAAATCCCGGCATGGTAAAAGCCGCTTCGTTCTGGCTGAATGTGGAAGAACTGGAGGAGGATTATTACCGCGCCGGCCGGATTGAGCCCCTCATAGCAGCGTGCCTGGGCCTGGGGGTAAGGGTTTTGAATATGCCCTTTGCGGATCCCTGTATCCGGCTTATCCCCCGGATACAGGCGGCGGGTATGGGCGTATCGGTGTGGACCCTCAATGAAGAAACCCCCTTACGGCGGGCCTTCGGTTTGGGGGTAGTAAATGTAACTACCTGCGAATCCCGCCGGGCGGTGGAACTCCGGCTGCAACACCGCGCCTCCCCTAACGCGGCCGGATAGGGCGGGAGAAAATGTACCCGGAATTCCTCATCCGGTATCCGGGGGAGGGTCCGTTTCTTCGGCCTCATCTTCCAGAAGGGTTTTGATATTGTTTTTAGCGGCCTTGAAGAGGGCGGAAAGGGTTTTAAAGATAAGGTCCTTGGTTTGAGAGTCGGTGTTGCCGAGGAACTGGATCATGACCCCCATGTTTTTTAACCACCGGTCGCTTAAATCCTGGGGGGACCGGACCTCGGCGGAGCTGAGGATTTCGTAGAGGGCCTCAATGAAACGCTGCCGCTGCTCGAATTCCAGGCCGTCTATCCATTCTTTAAGGGTTTGATCGATGAAACGGCTTTGTTTGTCCACCCGGTCCAGGCGGACCACATCGTTGTAGTTTACCTCCCAGGAATAGAGGTCATGCTGTTTAAGGCCGTTTTCGGCGCTTTTTACCACCGTATACTCATCCCCGCGCTCAAAGAGCATACCGATCACCGAGGATTGGGGCACCAGGGAGTTGATTTTTTCCCGAATGGCCCCGTATCCCCTGCTGTTGATAACCGAGCTATGAAAACCCGGCCCGTCGTTACTGTAGATTCCGATGATCCGTTTTTGAATTTTTTCCTTACAAAAAGCCGCCGCGTAAATCGCCAGGTTTCCCCCTTTGGAATGGCCTCCGACATATAACCTTCCCCTGAGCCGGGGGGCAATCTCTTCCAGATAACTGACCGCCTCAATCTGGGCCGGTATGACGGGCTTAAAGATCATGTTAAAATCTTCCTTCCAGCCCACCAGGGTATTATCGGTCCCCCGGCAGGCAATATAGGAAAGCCCCGGGGCACAGCGGACGGTCAAAGCGGAAAACTGTTTTTCCTGGGAAATGTCAATATGGTTGACATAAGCCCGGAGCGGCAGGTTTCTAAACCGTCTGCTCCGACCGAGGAGCTTGAGGAAATAGGGGTCCGTTTTAAAGACGATGAATTGATCCGCCCTGGAGGGGTCCTCCCTGAGGGCGCGGGCCAAACGGTTCGCCGCTTCCTCAACGGATACGGCCGTTTTTTGCCCGGGAGGGGGGACGATGCCGTCAAAGGGCATATACGAAAGCTGGCTCAGGATAAGATTATCCACCGTATTAAAGGGCGCCTGTTCAAAGGTTAAATCTCCCCGCCAGGCAAGATAATCAAAAATATTCGACATAATTCATTTTTATTATAATACTGATTCTTAGGATAGAAAACCCGTTAAAGGATATTGCAGGGCGCGGCTACGGCTCCTAAAATAAGATCATGGGTAAACCTGGGGATCAGATAAGATCCGTGATACGCCAGTGGTATCATTCCCGTTTGGCCTTGGTCCTGGAAAGCATTGTCATCGGTTTTGCGGTAGGTTTTG
>JAITRD010000121.1 GCA_031288575.1 Treponema sp.
CCCCCGGTGGTTATCGGTTCGGTCATCGTGGTTATCGGCCTGAACCTCGCCCCCACCGCCATGAACATGGCCATGAATGACGGCGACGGGAATTACAGCCTGGTCATGCTTTCCATAGCTACCGTAACCCTGGGGGTTACGGTGATGGCGAATATCTTCTTCAAGGGCTTTTTCAGCACCATTCCCATCCTTATCGGCCTGGTGGCGGGGTATCTTTTTACCCTTGTCATGGGGCTCTTTTTCCCCGCCTACCAGGTTATAAATTTTCAGGTGGTCCGGGACGCCCCCTGGTTCGGGCTGCCCAAATTCGTCCTGCCCGACTTTAGCTTTGTGCCTGTCCTGACCTTTGTCATCGTATCCCTGGCAACCATCTGTGAACACCTGGGGGATACCCTGGTAACCAGCAAGGTGGTGGGCCAGGATTTTTACAAAAATCCCGGCCTGCACCGTACCCTGGCGGGGGACGGCCTTGCCACCGCCTGGGCGGCCTTCTGGGGCGGCCCCCCCAATACCACCTACGGGGAAAACATCGGGGTTATGGCTATTACCCATGTGTATTCGGTGTGGGTTATCGGCGGCGCGGCGGTGATCGCGGTGATCCTCTCCCTTTTCAGGAAATTCGGCGCCCTGATCCAGACCATCCCCACCCCGGTAATGGGGGGCATCTCCATGCTCCTTTTCGGCATCATCGCTTCCAGCGGCTTGCGGACCATCGTCGAAAGCGGGGTGGATTATAAAAACAAACGGAACCTTACCATCTCGTCGGTGATTTTTGTCATCGGCATCGGCGGGGGGCGTTTTGCCTTTACCATTGCTCCGGGGGTGAGCTTTGAACTTGCGGGAGTTGCCCTGGCCACGGTGGTGGGGATCACCCTGAACCTGATATTCCCCCCGAACCGGGGAATTGTCCGGGATAAATAACCGCCCCTTACCCCAATATCCCCGACAGGTAGGCCCTGAGGTCCACCCGGATAGGCATAAGGTAGAGGTGGAAATTATGGATTTTGCAGAATTCTAAAACCTGGCGGCCGAATTCTATGTTCATGCCTAGATCGGGGCGGAAACTTTTGGGGAAAATAGCCCGGTTCCGGGATTCCCAATAATTGCGGTTCGATTCGGAAAGGACCGGGGCGATTCCCCAAAATACGGTTTTGCCTTCCAGGTATTCGGCATAAATTTCCAGAAGCCGAAGGTCAAAAAAAGGCTGGCTTAAAAAACCTTCGGCCCCCGCTTCCTCCTTGGCCCGCAGGTAGTCCAGTTCATACCGGATATTCGAGCGGTAGGGATCAAAGGCCGCATAAAGGCGCAGCTCGGGCATCTCGGTTTTAAGTTTTTTGATAAAAGCTACGGTCCCGGTGGAATAGGTTTTATGAATTTCGTCCTTAGGGGGATCCCCGGCGATAACCAGCGCTTCCCTGATTCCCCGGGCCCGGAAAAAGGCGGTATGGGGAAAGGGGACGGCAAGATCAAAGTCAATAGCCCGCAAATGGGGAAGGTAAACCCGCCCGGCCCGGCCCGCCGCGGCTTCGGCGAGGATGGCGCAGGCTTCCCAGGACCGCAGGGGAAAACGGAGGAGGTCCGGCACGTTAAGGATCCCGATGACGGGGAAATCCTTGGCGGCTTCGGCCCCCGCAATCAGGGCCTCCCGGTTCCGGGGAACCACCTCCAGGGCAACGGTCATCTTTCCTTTTCCCAGGTCCGCAGTTCCGCCCGGAACAAGGCCGCCTCCGCCGGGCCAGGCTCCCCGGGGGAAGGCCCGGCGGGTTCCGGAAGAAGCTGCCGGCGGCCCTCAAAGGCCAGGGCCTTTTCCCCGGAAGCCGCCGGGGCCTCCCCCGGAATAATCGGGGCCTTAAATAGCCCGGTAACTTCCCCGGGCTTTATTTCGCTCAAGTAGTTGATATCCAGCCGCATCCGTTCCGCCCTTTCCAGAATTTCCGGTTCGGTAATGTCCTGAATCCACTGGATATACCGGGCGTTATTGACATGACCGTTGTAATCAATGTCCGAATAGGCGGCCCTCCGTTCCCCGGCGGACAGTAAGCGGTCCCGGGCTTCCAGGGCACCCCCGCCGCCGGGCAGGGCATCCAGCCCTTCATTCAGGGGCAGAGCGCCCATCAGCGCCTGCGGGCGCAGGGGCCGGCGCCTTTCAATGTCCAGGATAATCCAACTGCTCCTGCCCCGGACAATGGGGGCATCCGAAGCGTCCCGGATATCGTAGTCCCGGACCGCAAAAAGCCGCTCCCAGCCCCGGGGCCAGCTCCGCACGGTGATGGCCTCCCCCTGTTTTGGCCGGCGCTCCAGAAGAACCGATATCCGGGACAAAACCCATACCTGCCCGAGCCGGGCCATGGCGTCCCTGCCGCAGCCCAAATCTTCGGCATGGCAAATTGCCACCTCTTGAAAAAAATCAAAGGTTGACGCCAAGGTCAGCCGGTCCGATCGGTCCACCGCGCCAAAATTGACGGTAAGGGTCTCCTGCCAAATATTTACCATGGGTTTTGTTTCCTTATTTTTCCTGTTTTAGCTCCCGCTGTTTCATCGCTTCTTTAAAAATAGCGTCCGCGTCGATGAGGGATTCCACCCCGAACTGGGGCATAACCCCTTCCCCGTTTACAGTGCGGAAAAGCGGCCCCGGCCTGTCCAAGGCATAGGCCCAACTGTTTTCGTTGTTGACCAGATAATCCAGAACCGTGGTAACCGCCAGGGCGAAAAATATCAGGGCGGCATTGTTTTTCTTTTTGTTCGACAAGAGGGCATTCAAACGGACCGACACCGGGTTCGGCACCTGAAACACATAGGAATCCCAGGGATTGTCAATGCCGTCGCAGGGAGCCCTTTGTTCGGCCCCCCCCGTCTTGTTCCCCTGATCAATCCCGGCGGCTACGATGGCAAGATATTTCCGTAATTCCCGAATTTCCGGATAGAAGGGGCTAATATCCCTTTTCTGAAAGGGCGGGGGAAAGAGGGATTCAAATTTATAATAAGGGAAAAAGTACAGCCTTTTTGTCCAATGCAGTTCATTTAAGATCCGTTTCGCGTAGTTGGAAGTCCGGGATTCGGAGGTGCTTTCCAGAATACGGCAATATTCCGCCAGCCGGGGCAGATACTCCTTCACAAAACTCACCTCAATATACATGGTCCAGTTATTAATAATTTTCCCCAGAACGTCGTTCACCGCGGCGGGAGTCCCGTCGGGCCCCATTACCGTCCCAAAGGAAATATAACGGATCCCGAAAAAAAGTTCCTCCAGGATGCGCACCAGCACGGCAACTTGTATCAGGGGATCCGTGGGGGCGATAAGATCATACCCCCGTTTTAGGTCAAAGATATTCGCAAAATAGGGGTACAAATCCGGGTACTCGTCCAGGCGGTCCCATCCCGCCTGGGGGAAGAGGGTTTCCAAGGCGGCGAAACCCCGGTCCACGGCTTTCCGTTCCGCTTCCATGGCGTTTCTCGCGGCCCGCTTTGCCTCGGCTTCAGGACTGTTATCCTCGGCATCTTCTCCCGGTTCCCCGGCGTTTTCCGCCTCATCCGCCCCTTCGCCCTCCCCGTTTTCAAGGGCCTTTATGTCGGCATCGGAGATTAAATCAACGGGAATAAGCTGGTCCTTTTCGGTGGCGTTGATAAAATGCATAAACCTGTTGCGCCGGTCGATAAAAAAGAGTTCATAGGGCAGCCACTGGCTTGACAAAAGTTTTAGGAGCAGCGGGTAGAGGAGATACTGTATATCCTTGCGGATAGAATCAAAGGCGATTATGGCATTGCGGATAAATTCCTGATACCGGTCCCGGGCGGCGATATCCATGGGATTTTCCGAAATGAGGATGCGGTAGAGGAGTTTATAGGCCCCTTTAATATGCGTTTCGGAATCCAGCCGTTCAAAAATAAAGAGGGGTTTATAAATCGCCTGGAGTATGTCCCCGAAGTCGGCGGCGGTTACTTCCCGGGGATGGGCCTGTATCCGGGCAAGCTCGGTGGCAATCCGTTCAATATTCCAGTAACGCATGGCGTCCAAAATGGAAAAAGCCAGGGGGGATGTTTTTCTTAATTGTTCGCTCCGGTTCTGGTTGTTCCGGGGTAAGATAGACCGGGTGGAAAGTACCAATTGTTCCATCTTTTTATAATATTCCCCCATCCTTTGGGTTACAAAACGGGGGCTTACATAATCGCGGGGACGGCTGAAAAGAGAGACCATGGAAAGGAAAACCTGGCCGAAGGTTTTTATCTCAAATTCTCCCTGGGCCGCGAATTGATCCATCTTTACCCTTTCAAAATAGGAAGCATTGATCTGGACCTCCGGATCATCCAGGGGATTCAGGCCCTGTTTTGGAGGGGTTTTCTGGGGGGCGGCTTCGTTTTCATACGAAGTAAGCTCTACCCGCCGTTTCGGCATGCCCCGGGGGGAGCCTCTTTTCGCGCCCGTCACCAGTTCAGCCTTTTCATTCCTGGACCGGGATGAACGGGGAGGCGTCTTGGGGGGCACGGTTTTTTCTACCCCCACCTCCCCGCCCAGAAGCCGGGCCATCCTTTTAGCTTCCGATTCGTCAAGATTGCCTAATTTTCCCCGCACCCGGTCAAGTTCGCCGGGGGCATATATTGCTTTTGGTTTCTTTGCCATGTTTATACCCGAAGATAAATTCTTTCTCCCAAACCCCACAGATTATGTACCTGGATGCGGGCACCGTCAGCGGTAACCAGCATGCCGTTAAAAAAACCGAGGGGGGTTACATAGTCGGTTTTTGTTATAAAAAGATTTATGCCGCTGCGGATCCGTTCCTGGGGCGTAAATACCAAATCCACCATCCCTTCCATATCCTGAATAATCCAATCCGCGTCAATTCCCGAAGGCATGGTAATACGCACCGGCGGGAGGGGGGTCAAACGACCGTCCACCCAAAGGGCGTTTTCATTATTCTTAAAGGTTTCCCTGGTTTGATTTTCCGCGATGCTAAAACCATACCGGCGTTTTTCCCCGTCAAAGCCGCAGGCGGTACACCAAACCGACAGCATCCGGTAGGGGTAATAGCCTTTAAAATCGCCAAAAACCCCGCTGGTCTTTGCCGGATCCAGGGAAATATGCCGGCCGCCGAAAACCATGTCGCCCCGGACCGCGGAAAGGGCCTTATAAGCGTACATACACCTTTTATTAGAAAAAAGCAGGTTTACCACCAGGGGAGTTACGGCCTTTTTTTCCAATATAAATTCCGCGTGAGCGGTAAAGGAAGGCCGGCGGCGGGTTGGTTCAATGTCCAGATCGAGTTTGACGGTATCCGCGTCCAGCCAGTCATGGATGCGGAAAAAAAACCCATAGGACCGGCTGTCAACAGAAGCATTATACAGGTCCCGGGGCATGTGCCAGCCGCTTAACGGAATGACCTTTCTGAACAGTAACCGTTCTTTAGTCCCCTTATCGTAGAGAAACACCCGGGCCATCCGGTATATTTTCATATTGCCCAGGGTGGCTTCCAGATAAAAGCGATCGTCCTGAATAATAAAGGATTCCCACTCCTTAATCCGGGTATCCCGGGCCCAGCCGGGCAAGGGAAAACCAAAGGGCCGCTGTATTTTGAGGAGATCCACCTCGCTAAAGGCCCGGTTCCAAGTTCCCGGCAGGGGCATCCCCCTTTCAATGGGGGTATCCCGGCTTTCCTGTATTTCCCTGGTATACATTAACGATACCTCATTGGAGTTAAGTATATAGCATTCATCCCGCTAAATGAAGAAGCTAAAACAAAGCCGCGCCGGGGCCTTCCCGGATGAAGGCCCTTCAAGGGAGGAAACCCTCTTTCCAATGCCACACCGGTTTGGACAGGGCAGAAGAAAAGGGATTAGGGCGGCTAAAATCCGGAAGCCATCTGTTATCCTTTACCAATTCCTGATAAAACCCGTCCTCGATATCAAATTCCTCAAGCCAGCGGAGGAGGGTTTCGTATTCTCCGGCTTCAACATACCCCGGGGGAGCCTCCCCGGGCCGCCCCTCCCCGGCTTTTACCGGGGTGTACTGGGTCATGAGGGAAAGCAGTGCCCGGCCCTGGCCGTATTCGGCGAACCAGCGGAGCACCCCCCGAGTGGATTCAAGGCAGCCGGGAAGGACCAGGTGGCGGATAATCACCCCGGAAATCAGGACGCCGCCGCTGAACCGGAGTTCCCGGAGATCCATCATCCGCCGGATGGCTTTTTGGGCACATTCAGGATAATCCGGGGCGTTAAAAAGGCGGCCCGACAGGGCGCTGTCCAGGGTTTTGAGATCCGGCAGGTAGCCGTCCAGGGCATCTTCGAGGAGGGCGAGGGCGGCAGGGCCCTCGTAGGAGGAGCTGTTCCAGAACACCGGGAGCTTAAGCCCCCGGTCCCGGGCGGTTTCCAGGGCGGCGGCCAAAGCGGGAACGGCATGGCTTCCGGTTACGAGGTTGATGTTTTCCGCCCCCCCGGCTTGAAGGGCCAAACA
>JAITRD010000159.1 GCA_031288575.1 Treponema sp.
GACGCCAACGGCATCGTCCATGTCTCCGCCAAGGACCTGGGAACCGGCAAGGAGCAGAAGATCCGCATCGAAAGCTCCTCGGGGCTTTCGGATACCGATATTGACCGCATGGTCAAGGAAGCGGAACTCCACGCCGAGGAAGACAAACGGGAACGGGAAAAGGCGGAGGTCCGCAACGAAGCGGATACCATGATCTACAGCACCGAAAAGAACATCAAGGATCTGGGGGACAAGGTGAGCCCCGCGGATAAGTCCAAGGCGGAGGAGGCCATTGCGGATCTGCGCCGCAGCCTGGAAGGGGACGATATGCGGGTCATCAAGGAAAAAACCGAGATCCTCAAACAGGTTTCCTATAAAATTGCCGAAGAGGTCTACAAACAAACCGGCGGCGCCCAGCAGCCGGGGCCGGATGCCGCGGCGGGGGGAAGCGGCCCCCAGGGCGGCGCTTCTTCCGGGGAAAACACCAAAAGCGCCGAAGATGTGGATTACGAAGTAGTTGATGATAAATAAAGGCATGGGGAACCTCTGAAAATATGAACCCTCGGTTCGGTAATTTTCGGAGGTTTCTTATTGATTAAAAAAGGGTGTCGGCGTGGCGAAACGTGATTATTATGAGGTTCTGGGAGTGCAAAAAAACGCTTCCAAGGACGATATAAAAAAGGCATACCGGAAGCTCGCAATTCAATACCACCCGGATAAAAACCCGGGTAATAAAGAGGCGGAGGAAAAATTCAAGGAAGCCACCGAGGCTTATGAAATCCTCGGGGATGATCAAAAAAAGGCCGCCTACGACCAGTTCGGTTTTGCCGGGGTTGAGGGCATGAGCGGCGGCGCACAGGATTTCTCCTCAACCTTCCGGGGCTTTGAGGACATCTTCGGCGATGTTTCCGGGATCTTCGATACCTTTTTCGGGAGCGGCACCCGTTTCCGGGGGGGATCTTCCGGCGGCCCCGGCGGAGCCCGGCAGGGGGCGAACCTCCGTTATGATATTGAAATTCCCTTTAAGGACGCGGTTTTTGGCACCAAGGTGGAAATTCAATATTCCCGGAACGAAACCTGCCCCGTCTGCAAGGGTTCGGGGGCGGCCAACGGGGCCGGGAAAAAGGTCTGCCCCACCTGCGCCGGGTCCGGCCAGGTACGCCACAGCCAGGGCTTTTTTTCCGTGGCCTCCACCTGCCCTACCTGCGGCGGCGAAGGTTACATCATCGAACAGCCCTGTAAGGAATGCGGCGGTTCGGGAACCCAGAAAAAACGCCAGAAGATCATGGTCACCATCCCCGCGGGGGTAGAAAACGACAAACGGGTAGTTATCCCCCGCCAGGGCGACGCCGGGGCTAACGGCGGCCCCCCGGGGGATCTCTACGTGTTCATCCGGGTTAAGGCCCACGAATACTTTGAACGCCAGGATCTGGACCTCTACTGCGCCGTTCCCATCTCCGTAACCCAGGCAAGCCTGGGCGCGGATATCCACGTAAGCACCCTGGAGGGAAAAACCATTAAGGTTAAGGTCCCGCCGGGCATTCAAAACGGCAAGATGCTCCGCATCCGGGACGAGGGGGTCCCCTCCGGGAGCCGCCGGGGGAACCTGTACATTAAGCTGATGATCCAAATTCCCGCCAAACTTTCCAAGCGGGGCAGGGAATTAATGGAAGAACTTGCCCGGGTAGAGGGAGAAAATGATTCGCCCCGGCCTCTGTCCCTTTCGGAATTGTCGGAATAGTTCCAATAAATAAAAGCATTGACAAATGGGCATGGGCTGTCTAAAGTTTAGAATAAGCTTTTGGCGGCATCCAGGCCGGATGTTTACCAAGGGGCGGGTAAAAGGAGCAAGACCAATGGCATCAACTATTGGCATAAAAATAGCTAACGGAGAATTTTATCCCATTTTAGAGGAAAATTCAAAAACAAAAAAACGCTTGATTCTTACTACCGTTCACGACAATCAGCAAAGCGTTCAAATTGATTTGTATAAAAGCTCGGCAAAAACCATGACCGATGCCATGTATATCGGCAGCCTTGTGGTTGAAAATATTAAAAACAAGACCAAGGGGGAACCTTCGGTTGAAATGGTCATCTCCTCCGATGAAAAGGGGGAAATCACGGCGGATGCCATAGATTTGGACAATTCCGCGAGGGGAGAACATTATTCCCTGAATGTATCCCTAAGATCCTTTGATGAAGATACCCGGGAATATGATCTTCCCGATTTTGAACTGGGGTCCCATGACGATTCTCCCCCCCAGGGACTTTACGAGAAGGCGTCCGCAAAAAAAAAAGAGAAACCCCGGCATTCCCTCTGGCTCTTTATTATCCTTGCGGGTTTGCTTATTATTTTCCTATGCCTTGCCCTGTGGTTTTTTCTTTTCCGGGGAAAAAATACCGGAAAAAGCTCGGCGGTCCCGGCGGCTCCGGCGGAGCGGGCCGTCCCCGCGGAGGACCCCGCATCGCCGCCGGTTCAAAGCCCCCCGCCGGCAGCCTTGGTTCCCGCGGAACCGGCCGCGCCCGCCGCTTCCCCGCCGGTTATTCAGGCGCCCCCGGCTCCCGCTCCCGCGGTAACGGCGCAACAGCCGCCGGCGCGGACCTATACCCGTAACCGCCCTGCTCCGCCGGTAGCTTCCTTTAAGGTACCGGCAAGGATTCCCCGGGAAGGGGTCCCTTATACGATACGGTGGGGAGACACCCTTTGGGATATTTCGGAGGCTTTTTATCGCAATCCTTGGCTTTACCCTCGCATTGCCCGGTTTAATAATATCCGCAACCCAGACCGCATTATTTCGGGCGCCACCATCCGTATTCCGCCCAGGAATTAAGGAGGGCCCCCAAAATCTTCCGCGGGGCTTTAAAACTTCCTTTGTAAAAAAAGGGATTTTTTTTAGTTTCTTTTTTACCTTCCTTTTTAATCTCACCTCCTGCGAAGGGGGGACCGTATTGGGCATCCCCAAAAAAGAAGCCGCCCAGCGCCTAAAAAGGGGGAATATCAATTTTATCCTCGACGGGGCGCCGGAAAACATGGGGGAACTTGCCCGGATTCACCCTTCGGCGCCCTTTTACGCGGGCCTCCTGGTCCGTTCCCGGCAAGGGGAGCCCCAGGCCGGGGAGAACCCGGCGGGAAAAGCCGAAGCGGAAACCCTGGCGGCGGCCCTCTTTGAAGCGGCCCTGGACAGCCCCGGGCCCCGTATCCGGGAAGCGGCCGCCGGGGAACTTTTGCTCCCCCTGCTGGAAGGGAAAATACCGGCCCAGCGCATCCTCAACAGGAGAACGGGAAAAAAGCTTTCGGCTTCTTCCGCCGGGGACATTCTTTTAACTTTGCGGGGAGCCGCTTTATACGCCCTGGGCAATTTTGAAGGGCTCCGGGAACTGTATGGGGAAGGGAAAGCCCGGTCCTCCTGGGACCGGGCCCTGGCGGCCCTGGCCGGGGGAGAGAAGGAAAAGATCCGGGAATTTTTATTTACCGGCCTTCCCGACAGGGCCCGCCAATGGGCTTTTCAGGAACTTTCGGACCGGTATCCTCAGATACTGACCGAAATTGAAACCGCCGCTATGTCCGGGCGTTTTGCCGTCGCCCGTTCAGCCTTTGGCGAAGGATTAAGCCAGTTTCGTCCCGCCCTGAAAGAAAATCCCGGCCTCTTTTTTGAATATCCCGATTTAATCACCGATTTGGGGAGGGGTTTTCAATTTTCCCCGGCAAATAACGAGGGAGTGGAGCTTTTTTCGGCATGGGACAGGCATTTGGAAGGCGGAGGGGGCCTTGAAAATATGCCCGGGATTTCCGGGCCCGGGGCTTCCCCCGCCGGGCCGGCCCTGGGGCAGGACAAAATAAGGGATATCCGTTACCGGCTCCTCTTTTTTTCCGGCAGGATAGCCAGGCAGCGGGAAGGTTACGACGAAGCGGCGGAATTTTTTGCCCGGGCTATCCCCTTTGCCCCGGACCCGCTCCAGGAAGACGCCTGTATATGGTACATCCTCAGCATGACCCTTCAGGATAAACCCGGGCTCCTTCCCCTCTACCTTCCCCTCTGGCATAACGACCCCTATTTTGCCGACATCCTTGATATTTTTGCCCGAAACCTTACCGCCAAGCGGCAGTGGAAAACGCTCCTGGAAACCTTTGCCCTTATCTGTTCCCGAACCGACAGGGCTACCATCGCAAAATACGCCTATATTATCGGCCGGGCTGTCGAGGAAGGGTATATACTCCCCGGGGAAGCCGCCCCCTACCTCCCTTCCGGTTCCGCCGGGGAGGACTTCCCCGGCAGGGACTTTTTCCGGATCGCCTTTGAGGAAGGGCAGGCGTCCCTCTATTACCGGGCCCTGAGCGCCTCCTTTTTAGAGGAAAAGCTGCTTCCCCTCCAGGACGCCGCCGGGTCCGGGGGGACGCCGAAAAAGAAATTACGGCCCCGGGACTTTCCCCATGCCGCGGAGATGGAACTGCTCCTGGGCTTTTTTGAATACGGCGCCGCGTCCTTTGCCCCCGCCTATATTGAACTTTTTGCTGATCAGCTTACCACCGAAGAACTGCGGGCCCTGGCGGAAGCCCAGACCGCGGCCGGCTATTGGGAAAAAGCGATACGGCTGGTTTCCCTGTATATGGACCGGGAGGATTACCGGGTAACCCGCCGGGACATGGAGCTTTATTATCCCCGCCCCTTTAGGGAGCTTATCGAAAAAAACGCCCGGGAGGCGGGGCTATCCCCGGCCATTTTCTACGGCCTCATCAGGACCGAAAGCGCCTTTATTCCGGACATTGTATCCCGGGTAGGCGCGACAGGGCTCTCCCAGCTCATGCCCGCCACCGCGGAAGACATGGCGGGCCGTATTGCCCGGCAGGGCGGGCCGGACTATAGGGAAAACGGGAAAATAGAGCTGCGCAATCCCCGGATCAACCTGCATATCGGCGCGGTTTATCTCAATTACCTTATCGAACATCTGGAAAGCCCCGCCCTGGCCCTGCTCGCCTACAACGGCGGGATGGGCCGGGTCCGGCGCTGGCGGGCCGGGGAGCCGGACCTGCCGGTAGACCTTTTTTTGGAAACCATTGAATACCGCGAAACCAGGGAATACGGAAGACGGGTTCTGGCGGCAGCGGCGGCTTACGGGTATCTTTATTATGGTATGAGTATGGAAGGGGTAGTTGCCGATATATTTAAAGAGGAACCCTGACATTTCATCCAAGGGAGGTGCTTAAAGCCTGTGCCGATACAACTGTTTTCTTTCCGCCCCGAGCATAAATACCGCTTTTTTTCTATTATTGGGGCGCTGGTATTAGGGTTCTTATCCGCTTTTTTAACTCTGTCCATAATAGGGTCCCTTTTAAATTTGCCGGCATTGCCGTTCTGGCCGGGAGAATTTCTTATAAGCGCCTACGGGATTCTGGCCTTTATGATCCCCGTCTATCTTTGCTGCGCCGCCCTTTTATTGATCGACCGGGCCTACCGCCCGGATCGGATCTTTATCCTGAGCTGCACCCTCTTCCCCTTTCTTACCCTGTCCATCGGTTTTGCCATTATCCGAAATTTTGAATTCCAGGCGGAACGTTTTCCCCTGATAGCCTGGATGGGAAAGGTCGGCTTCGGTTTTTTTACCGTAGTCCTGACGGTTTTTGAGGGGATCCTGATTATTGCCCTGGCCTCCGTGTTTTTCCCCCGTCCCGAAAGCCGGAAATCGGGTGGTTTCGGGAAAAAACAAAAACCCCCGAAGGAGGAGGCTCCCCCCAAAAAGGAGGCGCCGGAACAGGAAGAAGTCCTGTTATTGCCCGCCCCGGATTTCAGCTTCGGGAAGCTGAATGTCCCGGGGCCGGTCTTTGCGGAAAAGAGGGATAAAAACGCCGGCAGCTCTCCGGAAAACGGCAAGGGGAACTTGCACCTCCCGGAACTCAAGCCCCTGTCGGCAGCGGCTGCCCTGGAAGCCCTGGAGACCATGGAAAAACAGGGGCAGCCCGGGGAAGAAAAGGAGCGTGCCAAAGCCGCCGAAGATGATGAGGATAAGGATGAGGATGAAACCGATGGGGCCTATGACGGGGAGGATCCCGAAGAGGCCGGGGACCTTAATGCCGGTTTAGACGGCGATCTGGAGAGGGCCCTGTCCGAGGCGGAGAAATACGCGGCCAGCCGGCAAGAAACCCGGGAAAGAGCGGACAGCCGGAACAGGGAACCCGCGGCCCCGCCCCGGAAAAAAACCTGGAGTTCCTACCGGGTGCCCGTGGAGGGCATCCTCAACCAATACCCCGACGGCCAATACTGGATCATCGATCAGGGAACCCGGGACGCGGCGGTAATCCTCAAGGAGACCCTCAGGGAATTTAACATCCAGGCGGAGGTAACGGGGATCCGCAAGGGGCCGGTGATCACCATGTTTGAGATCCTCCCCGCCCCGGGGGTTAAACTTTCCAAGATCGTGAACCTTCAGGACAATATCGCCCTGCGGCTGGCCGCTTCTTCGGTGCGGATCGTGGCGCCCATCCCGGGCAAACACGCCGTGGGGATCGAGGTCCCCAATGCCAAGCGGAACATCGTCTCCTTCCGGGAAATCATTGAGGGGGAACTCCAGCGGGAGGGCAAAAGGCCGGAGATTCCCGTGGTTTTAGGGAAGGACATCACCGGGGAAGCCCAGACCGTGGATCTGGTCCAGACGCCCCACCTCCTTATCGCCGGTTCTACCGGCTCGGGGAAATCGGTCTGCGTCAACTCCATGATCCTTTCGATATTGTACCAATTGGCCCCCGCCGAATGCCGGCTTATCCTCATCGATCCCAAGATCGTGGAACTCAAACTCTACAACGACATTCCCCACCTCCTTACGCCGGTAATCACCGAGCCAAAACGGGCCTTCCAGGCCCTGCAATACTGCATCTACGAAATGGAGCGGCGTTATGCCTGCCTGGATTCCATGGGAGTCCGGGACATCCGCAGCTACAACCGGCGGATCAAGGAACGGAACATTGCCGCGGAACATATGCCCTATATCGTGGTGGTGATCGACGAATTCGCCGACCTCATGGCCACCACCGGGAAGGAGCTGGAATCCACCGTGGCCCGCCTTGCCGCCATGAGCCGGGCCGTGGGGATCCACCTGGTTTTGGCTACCCAGCGGCCTTCCATCGACGTGATCACCGGGCTTATCAAGGCCAATATTCCCAGCCGCATTGCCTTTATGGTGGCCAGCAAGATGGACAGCCGGATCATCATCGACATGGTGGGGGCGGAAAAGCTCCTGGGCAAGGGGGATATGCTCTACGCCGGGGCGGTGGACCCCTTCCCCATCCGCATGCAGGGGGCCTTTATCTCCGAGGAGGAGGTAGAACGGGTGGTGGAGTATGTAAAATCCCTGGGGGCCCCGGATTATATCGACGATGAAATCTTTTATGACGATGAGGACGAGGCCTCCCCTTCCCTCTTTTCCGAAGGGGAGGATCCCCTCTACGACAAGGCCCTGGAGGTGGTTATGCAGCAGGGCAAGGCCAGCGCCAGCTATATCCAGCGGCGGCTTAAAATCGGCTATAACCGGGCGGCCCGGCTTGTGGAAGAGATGGAACAACGGGGGGTAGTCGGCCCTGCCCAGGGGTCAAAACCACGGGAACTTTTACGGGGCGTATAAAGGGTATCCGCCAATTTCAACCTGCCCGTAAAAAAAGTACGGCCTATTCCAGGAACTTCTTTAACACGTTGAGGGATATAATATCGTTGATCCCCTCCACAAAGGGGATGTATTCTTTATTACTGCTTGCCAGGGCGCCCCGCAAGAGAAAGGATGTTAGGTCGTGCTCATTGGCTCCCCGGCAGGTTGAAAGGACACAATATTCCGCCGCATATCCGGTAACGACTACCGTATCAATGGAGCGGGATGTCAGGTATTCCAGCAGGTCCGTTTTATGAAAGCTGTTTAAATATCTTTTATATATTCGTTTATCCGTTTCAGCCTGATTTAAAGTATCGATAACCTCAAAGCCGGCACTCCCGGGAACAATATTATTTGTCCTGTTTTCGTTCTGCACCCAAATAACGGGAAGATCCTTTGACCGGAACAAACCTACGGCTTCATTGATACAAGGCGCCGCCTCATCCATGGAT
>JAITRD010000070.1 GCA_031288575.1 Treponema sp.
CGGTGCAGGCTATAAAACGGTTTTCCGAAGGATCCATTGCCGAACTCAGAAAGGAAATAGAGGATGCCGGGGGAAATGAGGTGTTTGCCCTCGGCTTCCTTGACGGAAAGGGATTGGTCGCGAAAATTGAAGTCCGGGCCCGGGGAAATGAGCAGTCGGTTCTTGCCTTCAGCGCCGGCGGCCCTTCTCCGGACGTATTGATCCATAACCATCCTTCGGGCTTTCTTAGCCCCAGCGATAATGATTTAGCCATTGCCTCCCGGGCCGCCGGCGAAGGGATAGGCTCCTTTATTGTTGATAACCGGGTGGATCAGGTTTATGTGGTGGCGGAACCCGCTAAGCGGCGAAGGATCCAAAAACTTGACGCGGGGAGGATCATCGCCGCCCTGGAGGAGGGAGGCGTTATCGCCCGGAGGCTTCCGGCTTATGAAAAGAGGCAGTCCCAGCTTGATCTGATGGAACTCATCATCCGGGGATTTAACGAAGACGCCCTGGTGGCCGCCGAAGCCGGGACCGGGGTAGGGAAGTCCTTCGCCTACCTTCTTCCGGCCTTAAGTTACGCCCTGGCAAATGACGAACGGATCCTGATTTCTACCGCGACGATTACCCTTCAGCAGCAGCTTTTTGAAAAAGATATCCCCCTGGTTGCTTCGGCAATGAAAAAAAAGCTTAAAGCGGTTCTCGTGAAGGGAAGGGGGAATTACCTTTGCCGCCGCCGCCTTGAGGATGCCCTCCGGGAGCCTGACCTTGATGAAAACGAAAACGAAGAACTCCGTTCCATTACTGCCTGGGCGGAAACTACCAAAACCGGGAGCCGTTCGGATCTTTCTTTTATGCCTGCCGAGGGAACCTGGTCGCGGGTTTGTGCCGAAGCGGATATGTGTATGGGCATACGCTGCCCCGAACGGGAACGCTGCTTCATCCTTTCTTTACGAAAAGAAGCCGCCGATGCGCGGATCCTTGTGGTAAATCACCACCTCCTTTTTGCGGACCTTGCGGCCCGCCATGAGGGGGCGGGATACGATAATACGGTGGTGCTTCCTCCCTATAATAGAATTATCATTGATGAAGCCCACACTGTGGAAGGAGCGGCTACTTCCTTCTTTTCCCAGGAGTTCAGCCGCCTGGGGATCTACCGTCATCTCGGCAGGCTCTACCGCAAACGCCGGGCAAACCGGGCCGGACTTTTGATACGCCTTGGCTCTCTGGTTTCCGCGGAGGATAAATTGGATGCCGGCGTGGATTTGATCCAAAAAATCAGGGAAACCGCGGATGCCCTGGACCAGGCAGCCCAGGAGCTTTGCCAATACGAAGGGGCCTTCCGCTTAACCCCGGGGGCTCCTGTCGCGGAAAGCCTGTTCCCCCATTTCAGGTCCCTGCGGAAATACATCATCGCCCTGGGGGAGCTGATCCGGGAAATGCTGGAAAACCTTTCGGCCTTGGAGGAAGAGGACGCGGCGCTTTGGGAACTTAAATCCGTTTTGAGGCGCCTTGAAGCCGTCGGAACCGTGGCCGGAATATTTCTCGATTATAAGGAACACCCCGGGGAGGTCCTGTGGGCGGAACGGCATAAGGGCCGCGGCGCCGCCGACAGCTGGGTAATGTTTACCGTTACCCCTATTGAGATAGCCTCCTCCCTTCGGGATGCCCTGTTCGTTCCCAGCAAAACGGTGATCTGTGTTTCCGCCACCCTTACCGTTGCCGGTCCCCGGGACAGGAAAGATCCTCCGGGGGAGTATTCGGAAAATCCGGCGGCTTCCTTTGCCTACTGGAACCGGCGTTGCGGGATCAACCTGGTTCCGGACCGGAAGGTTTTAACCGGCCAGTTCCCCTCTCCCTTTCCCTATCTTTCCCGGGTATTATTGGCAATCCCGACGGATGCGCCCCTCCCGGACCAGGAAACCTACCGGGACTTTGTGAACCGGGCGGTAACGGCTTTAACGGTAAGCGCGGGAGGCTCCGCGCTGGTCCTTTTTACTTCCTATGAAGCCCTGCGGAGCGCCTATGCCGCCGCGGCGCCGGAACTTAAGGAGCAGGGGATCCGCTGTCTTAAGCAGGGAGACGATGACCGGTCCCGGCTTCTACAGACCTTTCTCCATGATGAATCCAGCGTGCTCTTTGCCACCGATTCCTTTTGGGAAGGAGTGGATGCCCCGGGGGATACCCTGCGGCTTGTGGTTCTCTGCCGCCTGCCCTTTAAAACCCCCAATGATCCGGTTTTTGAAGCCCGTTGCGAGGTTTTGGAAAGGCAGGGGGGCAGCGCCTTTATGGAATTATCCCTTCCCGAATCGGTCATAAAATTTAAACAAGGTTTCGGCCGCCTCATGCGCCGCTCCGACGATCATGGGGTAGTCGCTGTCCTGGACGGGAGGATCCTCCGCAAACGCTACGGCGAGTATTTTCTCCGGTCCCTGCCTAAAACAAAAACTATTTTCGCCGACTTTAAAACCGCCCTGCGGGAAACGGAAAATTTTCTTTTCCCTTAGGAAATTTTTAATCCGCCCCTGTTTCCGCTTTGCCTATTTATGGCTGTCGAAGACGGTTTTGCCCAAGGCCGCCGCCCCGGGATTAATGGAACTCCGGTATTTTTCCAGGGCATCCTGTTCCCGCGCCAGATCGGGGAAGGCATAGACCGTATTGCCCTCCCCGTCTAAAGCTACTTCGGGGATAGCGTAGGACCCCATTTCCTTGATCACCCGGTCCCGGGCCGCGGCCGGATTTTTTGGCCGGCCCGCTTCCTGTTCCGCCTTGACATCCCCTTCTTTAAAAGCCCGGGGGAAAGACCAGATCCGGCTAAAAACGGATTTTCGCAAATTTTCCAGTTTGATCTTCTCGTTTTCCCTTTGCATCAAAAAATAACGCAGGGAAGGGATGCCCCAAAAAAAGGCCGAAAAAACAAGGGGGATGAATCCCAGCCCCAGGGTGATAAAGGGGAGGGGGCTCGCGATCAGGGTATGCAGCAAGGCGTAGGTAATCTTATAAAGATAGGAAGCGGCGTCAAAATGGGCCTGGGTCTGGATGACGCCGGTATTGAGGGCGTTAAATAAAAAGTAGGAACCAAAAAGGAGGTTTACCCCGTTTATAAGGGCAAAACAGCCGTTCATCTTGGGGGTGTTGGCGGAGAATTTTTTAAGTTTTCTGAAAAGGGGAAGGGCACCGGAGCCGCCTGAAACCGGCCGGTCGGAACGGAGGAGCAGTTCGTCAAAACGGTATACCAGGGTTCCTTCTTCCGTCACTTCGGGGGTGCCGCCGAATTCAGCGCAGCGGGAGCAAAGCTCCTCCTCCGCCTGCGACGGGGGGACGCCGAAAAGGGCCATGTACTCCGGCAGAGAAATAATGCCCCGGTGGCTGTGTAAATAGGCAATAAGGACCTTTTTCGTCCG
>JAITRD010000268.1 GCA_031288575.1 Treponema sp.
CTGCGAACCTTTGGTTCGACAAAACTGCGGAATTATAAGGTCGCTTGACAAGCTCCGCTTGTCTTCCAAAAACTGAAGTTTTGGGAAAGCCTCGAATGTAAGGGAAAAGACAAGGGGCCGTGAGCCGCCCAAATGGTAACTGCCTAAAGCGGGGCTGCCGCCGGATGCCCGGGGCTTGCGCCTGTCAGGGCCCTAGCTCAGGACAGGGATAGCCTCAAGAATAGCGTCTTCAATTTCCCGGCCCCCGGCGGTAAAACCCAGCTTCCGGTCGGGCCGGGCTTCCCCGTGGAAATCGCTGCCCGCGGTGATAAAAAGGCCCAGGGATTTGCCCAATTCTTCCAGCCGCCGGCAGGAACGGATTTTGGCGGTGGGGTGCCAGGCTTCGATGCCCTCAAGCCCCTGGTTTTTCAGGTTCTCCACAAGCTGCGGGAGGCGCCCCCAGGCGACATAGAGGGACATGGGGTGGGCAAGTATGGGGATTCCCCCGGAATTTTTGATAATTTCCACGGCCCTGCTAAATTCCAGGCCCGCCTTGGGTTCGTAAAGGGGCTTCCCCTTGCTCAGATAATAAGAAAAGGCCTGCTCCCGGTTTTTTACGATCCTCAGGTTTACCAGGAGGGCCGCAAAATGGGGCCGCCCGACGGAATGGCCCCCGGAGAGGGCCTTTATGTCCGCATAGGTCGCGTTTATGCTTAATTCATGCATGCGGTCCAGAATTTTAAGGTTCCGCTCTTCCCGGAGCCGGGACAATTCGGCGATGGCCTCTAAAAAATCCCGGCTTGGACGGGTTAAGCCCAGGCCCAGGAGGTGAAATTCCCCGGGAGGAGCGGCCCCGGTCTGCTGAATTTCCAACTCAACCCCGGGAATAAACCGGATGCCCCGTTTATCCGCTTCTTCTTTTGCCTCCCCAAGGCCGTTTATCGTATCATGATCCGTCAGGGCAATGGCGGATAAACCCCGGTTTGCGGCCTCTTCAATAAGCAAAGAAGGGGTCAAGCTGCCGTCGGAGGCAGTGGAATGGGTATGCAAATCTATCATAATAACATACTAATTTTAGCATATATGATAAATCGGTAAAAGGATCATTTCAGGCCGGGACAGCTAAAAACGGGGCGGGATATACCGAAAATATAATAAACAGCCTTAATTTCGTTGACTGTTTCATATCACAATCTTAAAATAAAAAAATAAGTTAAAGGACGGCTCGGAAGTGTTTGATTATACATTAAAAAATGCCGTGATTGTTACCGCGGGGAAAAAATTGTTTGCCGGCGGTTTAGGAATCGCGGGGGAAAGGATTGTTCCGCCCAAAACCTCCGGGATCTTTGATTTAGAAAGCCGTTCCTTTGTATATCCCGGGCTTATTAATAGCCATGACCATCTGCAAGGAAATTATTTGCCCCGGGTGGGGCCGCCGCCGGGGGGTTTTTATCTTACCTGGCTCCCCTGGGACAATGACTTGAAAGCCTCAGCCACCTTCATTGAACGATCCCGCCTGTCCAGGGAAAATCTTTATCACCTGAGCGCCTATAAGAATCTTTTTTCCGGGGTTGTTACGGTGAACGACCATTTCCCCCAGGCTTTAAACCGGGATATCTTGCCCGCTTTGCCTATCCGGGCTATCCTTTCTTATAGCCTGGCCCACGAGGCTTCTTCCTATGACCTTAAATGGGGGGACGGCATTAAGGAGGAGCACCAAAAGGCGGCTGCAAACGGGTGGCCCTTTATTACCCATTTGGCGGAGGGCTTTGACAAGGAATCGATGGAAGCGGTGGATACCCTGGAAAGGCTGGGGGTGCTGGACCGGTACTGCCTTCTGGTTCATTGCATTGGCTTCAGCGACGGGGATATCAAAAAGGCGGCCGCGGCCGGGGCGAGCGTCTCCTGGTGCGCCGCGTCTAATATGCTTATGTTTAACGTCACCTGTAAGATCCGCAAGTTCCTTAAAGCGGGGATCAATGTAGCCATCGGGACCGATTCATCCGCTACCGGTTCTTATAATCTTTTTGAGGAAATGCGTTATGACCGGGAGCTTTTCCGCGGTTTGTACGGGGAGGAGCTTCCGGCAAAAACCATCTTTGAGATGGTTACCGTCAATGCCGCCCGGGCTTTTAAGATGCAGGATTGCACCGGCGCCCTGGAGGAGGGAAAACTGGCGGATATCCTGGTGCTGAAGGGCAATAGGGATGACCCCTATGAAAACCTGCTTGCCGCGGAGATGAAGGACATCGAGCTTTTAATCCGGGCCGGTAAGCCCGTTTATGGGGAATTCCGGTTCCTTGAGCTCCTGGGAGGGAAGCTGCCCGGCGGCTATTCCCGGATTACCGTTGCCGGCCGGCCCATGTTTGTCCTGGGGGATCCCGCCGGGCTGTATCTTGAAGTCCGCAAAAAAGCGGGTTTTAAGAAAATTCTGGATTTTTTGCCCTTTGAGCCGGAAGCTTAGGAAGGATTTGAATGCCCAAACATCTGCAATATCGAGCGGGTTCACTCATTTATTTTCAGGGAGATGAGGCGGATAAAATTTTTCTCCTCAAGGCAGGGAAGGTGCATCTGGTCTATCAGGATATTGAGACCAGGGAGGATGCCCATGACCTGGTGCAGCCCGGCGAATTCTTCGGGGTTAAGTCAGCCCTGGGCCGCTACCCCCGGGATGAAAATGCCCTAGCCCTTCAGGACAATACCGCCATCATGGCCTTTGCGGTCCCCGAATTCGAGACCCTGGTCATGTCCAATTCCCGGATAATTATGAAGATGCTCAAGGTTTTTTCCAATAAGATGCGGCGGATCCATAAACAGGTTTCCAATTTGATGCAAAGGGATGACCAGAATCCCGAGGACGGCTTGTTTAGCGTGGGCGCATATTATCTAAAAAATAAACGCTTTGCCCAGGCAAAATATGTTTTCGGCCGGTATCTTACCTATTACCCGGCGGGGAAATGGGCCGGGCAGGCGGCGAAATTGCTGGGCCTGTCGGACACCTCCTGGGTCCGGGAGGAAAACGCCAAGGCCGCGCCCCCCGAAAAAGAGCCTTCCCCTTCCGCGCCCCCCCAAAATCAGGGAGAATCCGGGGCTCCCGAACCGAAGGCCGCCGAATTAAACAGCGCCGCCAGGGCCTATTATGACGCGGTGAGCATGCTCTCCCAGGCAAAATACCAGCAGGCCTATCTTCTTTTAAAACGGATTGTGGGCGCCAATGGGGATGCCGAATACGTGATAAAAAGCATGTATGAAATTGGCCGCTGTTTCTATTTGTCGAAGAAATATGATGATTGCATCAAGTATTATACCGAAATGATTATCAAATATCCCAAGCACCCGCTTTTGAAGGATATCTTGTTTTTGATGGGCCAGTCCTACGAAAGAAACAACCGCAAAGAACAGGCGGCTTCTTTTTATAAAAAGATCCTCTCTATTCCCGGGGATGAGGACGACGGCCCCCACGTAAAGGCTAAAAGGGCCCTTAAAGCATTGGAGGCGCAGCATGGCAGCGGATCTGTCGGCCTATAAACGTTTTGCCCGGACTTTTCAGGCCGGCGAAATGATCTTTTCCGAATTTGAGCCCGGGGATACCTTTTACCTTATCCAGTCCGGCCGGGTTAGGCTGGTCAAAATTATCGGGGACATTGAAAAGACCCTGGATATTTTACAGCCCTCGGAAATGTTCGGGGAAATGGCTATCCTGGAAAACTCTCCCCGGTCCGCCACCGCCATTGCCCTGGACGAGGTTAAGGTTTTGGAATTTAACCGCCAAAATTTTGAAGTGCTCATGATGGGAAATCCCCAGCTCGCCCTTAAATTGCTGAAATTATTCACCAAACGGATCTACGATTCCAAACGGCGGTTTATGATCCTTACCCTGGAAGAACCCCAGGCTAAGATCGCCGATGTATTCCTTATGCTGGATGAAAGCCAGGACGACATTGACCGGAGCGCCGAAACCCGGGAATTTAACACCACCGTTGAGGATATTGCCCATTGGGCGGGGATGGGGGTAAATCAAACCCAGGATATATTGGGCCGCTTTATTACCCAGCGGCGGATGGAAGTATATCCTCACAAAATCGTGATCAAGAACATTAGTGAATTTTCCCGGTTTGTGAATTCCCGCCGCCAGTTTTAGCCGCCGGGCCCTGTTAGCGTATTTAATACCCTGCCAGAATCCCCAAAAGCCGTTCCTTATTGACGGATCTGAGGAAGCTGGCAAGCCGGGGCCCCTGGTCCTTGCCGATAAGGGCCTGGTAACTTGCCCGGAAAAGGGCCTTGGGTTCCAGGCCGGCGCGGCCCGCGGTTTCGTAGACCGCCTCGGCGCAGGCCTTGTCGTCCGGGTAGGCTTCGATGCGGGCAATGACCCGGTCCCGGAGTTCCCGCACCGCCGCGATTTCAGCCGGATTCAGGCCCGGGGCAGGGTCCTTCCCCTCGGGCCGCAGCCGGAAGCGGAATTCCTCGGGGGCGCATTCCTCAACCCAGTATTTGGCGCAGATTGCCCGGGCCCGCAGGGGCGCGAGCTGGGCTTCGGCCAGCCCTTCCCGGGTCCGGCGTATCCCCTCGACGGCCTTGCCAATATCCCCGTCGGCGATCTGGATGAGGTTGCAGAGATGCCGGAAGGGCACTTGCAGGGGCATCAGTTCCGGCATAAGGGTTTTTCCCTCCGGGGAAACCCCGGTCTGGGAAAGCTCGTAGATCCGCCTTTCCTTTTGATAGGTTTCCTCGTCCTTGGCGGCCTCGGCCTTCCAGGCTATCCGTTCGGTTTTGTCGTAATCCTCGTAGATCTTAATCACGTCCAGGTCGAAGGAGATGGTGAATTCCGTGTTTGGCCGGGTTCCGGCAAAGAGGTAGCGGACCGTTTCGGGGGTATAAACCTTGAGGAGGTCCTTTAAATCGATCACCACCCCGGAAGAACTGGAAATCTTTCCCACCGAGCCCTTGATGCCGATAAAGTCATAACGGAAGCTTACCGGGGCATCCCAGCCGTACACATCCTTGCACACATGCCGGGCGGTATCAAAGGACCCTCCCTGGCTGTGGTGATCCTTCCCCGCGGGCTCAAAATCGACCTGCTCGTATTCCCACCGCATGGGCCAGTCTACCCGCCAGCCGAGTTTGATCCCCCGGGCGCCGCGGATGTCCGTCTTTTCCCTGTGGCCGCATGAATTGCAATGGTAGCCGATCAGCCATTCCCCGTCCCAGCCGTCAATATCCGTATCGTCCCGGTTGCAGTTGTCGCAGAACACGCTGACCGGCCACCATTCCCCCTGGATCTTGTGATCCTCGTCCCGGTATTTATCCAGGATGTTTTTCAGGAGTTCCCGGTGTTCCAGGGCTTTGCGGATCCCCCCGGCATAGGCCGAGGCCCGGTACTGCCTGGCCTGATAGAGGTATTCAGGGTGGATGCCCACCAAGGGGAGCACGGTCTCCACGTCTACCTCGTGATGCCTGGCGTAACTCTCGTCCCGGTCCCAGGGATCGGGCACCATGGTGATGGGAAAACGGAGGTAAGCCTTAAGCTCCTCCTGTTTGGGCATATTTTTCGGCACCTTGCGGAACACGTCGTAATCGTCCCAGGAATAGATGAACCGCGCCTTTTTGCCCAGGTCCCGTAAAGCCCGGACCACCAGGTCCACCGAAATAATCTCCCGGAAATTGCCGATATGCACCGTCCCCGAGGGGGTAATCCCCGACGCGCAGGTATAGTGATCCTTTTCGCCCTTTTCCCGGAGGATCCTTTCCGCGGTTTCATCAGCCCAATGCGCCGGCAGAGAATTCGGCGCTTCTTGTTGATTTTGCTTATCCATCAGAAATTTATTATAACAAAAGGGGCGGGCGGGAACAAGGAACGAATACAGGCCCGTATGGAAACAAACTATTTATTGTCTAGCAAAACAAACGCCGAACATCTTCAAAAATCAATTAACCAGCATAAAGCGGGCAGAATGAAGGAAAGAAAAAAGACATAGATAGAAATCCCCGGGAAGGAATAGGGAAACCGGAGCCATTAAAAGCCAATTTAAATGGATATTGGTCCAGAAGAATAGACTTGGAACATAGAGTTATATATGCAATAGAAGATGAAAAGATAATATATCTCTCATTCAGGTTTCATGGAGGAAAAGATGGCACGCCTTCTATTTGTAACTTACCACCGAATTCGCCTCCTTCCGGGCGGAGGCGGCGCTTACCGCGTCAACCCCCGGCTGAACCTGGCCGACCCGGACCAGGGCGACCGCGCTGTATCCGTTGGGGA
>JAITRD010000037.1 GCA_031288575.1 Treponema sp.
CCCCAGGACACCCTTTCTTCCCAATTAATAGCCTTTTTCCGCTATTTTTCCCTTCCCCTGGAGGGGGAAGCCTTGTCGAAACTCCGCCGGGACATCCTTCTTTTCCGGGCGGCGCTTCCGGAGGCGCCCCCGCGGGACCGCGGCCTTCACTCCCCGGCGGCGGTCCTGGGGGCAGTTGCCGCGGCGGATAAGGGGGTGTCTTTAAGCCCGGAAGCTCTGATGGAATATGCCGCCGCCATCGATCCTGAAAAGGGACAATCCGGGCAGGGGGGAACAGAAAATTCTCCGGATCAGGGGCATCCAAACAGCCGGGAAAGGGGGGAAGGGGACCCCGCCGATGAGGATCGGGAAGATTCCGGGGAGGAGATCCGGGACCCGGGGAAACTTCGGGAAAAATTTGAAACCCTGGGGGTCCGCCGGCCCCTTTTGGATCTTTTAAACCGCATCCCCGGGAAAGACGGCCGGCGCTGGATTTTGTTTCCCTTTACTTTTGAATCCGGGGGTGTTGCAATCAGGGTTTCGGTAAGAATATTATTGAAAGACGCCGGTGGGGGAGCCCGTTTGATCCTGGATATACTCGGCAAAAAACGGCGCTGGCTTTTTTGCCTTTCAGGATATGAGATAGCCCGCTCCCGGGCTTATGTTGGCATTTCTCCGCCCTTGTCCCGGCAGGGCCTAAAGCTTTTGAAGGAAGGCCTGGGGAAAGCTCTGGAAGGGATTGCCGGAGAAATACATCTGGAGAACCGGGAAGAACGGTTCCCGGTGGAAGGAGAAATTCAGGAGGGCCCCCTTTGGATAAACGAAAAAGTCTAAGGGAGCCAGCAAAATGCTTTGCTCTTATATCTTTTAGGCTTATTATGTAGAAAGAGAAATGGATAGGACGGATCGGGATAAACGGAAGAAAGCGGCGGCTATAAGCTACCAGGCCGGGGAGGCGGCTCCGAGGCTTATTGTCTCAGGACAGGGCCGGGAAGCGGAGTTGATTATCGCTCTTGCCCGGGACCTGGGGATTGAGGTGGTAGAGGATCCCTTTTTAGCGGCCCTTTTGGATACCGGCATTAAACCCGGCGATTTTGTACCCGTCTGGTGCTGGGAGGCCCTTGCGAAAATATTAGCCTTTGTACTGGAAAAGGAAGGAAGATGAAAAAAATCGAGGTGAAATCTTTACGGGCGGGATTGATCTTTACTCAGCCGGTTTTTATTGAAGGGAATAATCTTCTGGTACCCGCCGGGATAGCGGTCCGTAAAAAGGACATCGAACGGCTCAGTTCCTGGGGCATCGAGACCGTCGAAACCGACGGCGAGGTTACCCAGGCCTCCCGGCAGAATTTCATAACCCCTGAAGAGCCGCCGAAAACCGCCGTTTCCTCCCCGCTGCCCGCGGCGGCACAGGAAAACAAGGGCGTTTACCAGACTTATCAGGCGCTCATTGAAGAGCTGGACGTTGTTTTTAGCCATATCAGTTCCCAGGTTTCCTCGGATATCGCCTTTATCGAGGATATTACCGAAAGGCTGTTTCGGGCGGTACAGGAACAGCGGGACAGCATGGTCCGGTATATCCTGGGAGGTGAAATAGCGGGCCGCGAGATGGCAAAAAATTCCTTAAACACCGCGATTTTATCCACCCTCATTGCGATGGAACTGAATATCCCCAATTATAAGATTCTGCAAATTATCATCGGAGCCCTGCTGCACGATGTGGGCATGCTCAGGATTCCTAAGGAAATCGTTGAAAAAAAGGGGGGGCTTTCCAAGGAGGAACTTCGGAGCATCCAGACCCATCCCCTGCATACCTATCAAATTATCTGTAAAGAATTAGGTTACCCGGAAGAAGTAGGCGCCGCGGCCTTTCAGCACCATGAACGGTGGGACGGCGGGGGCTATCCCCGGCGCCTTGCCGGAGAGGCGATAGACCTGGGCGCCCGGATCATATCGGTGGCGGATGCCTTTGAAGCCATGGTCAGCCGGAAACCCTACCGGAATTCTTTAATGGGTTATCAGGCGATGAAAAACCTCCTTTCCGACAATTCCCGGCGTTTTGATCCCAATATACTCAGGGCTTTTATAAAAACCATGGGGATCTATCCCATCGGATCTATCATATTGCTCAATAATGGGAATATCGCCCGGGTGGTGGAGGTCCAGGGAACAGCGCCCCTGCGGCCTAAGATCCGTATCCTTATGGATAAGGCCGGAAAAACGTATAAAAAGGATGAGGGAAACGTCATCAACCTTTTAGCTGAAAAGGACCTTTTTATTGCCCGGGCTATGGACCTTCGGGAGCTGACTAAGGGCCATGAATAGCTCCGGCATCGGGCGGGAGGGTGAAAACCGGGCAAGGGAAATCCTGGAGAAGGCGGGGATGCGCATTATTGCCCGGAATGTCCGCTCCCGGCAGGGAGAGATTGACCTTGTCGCTCTGGAAGGGGAGGTTATTGTCTTCGTTGAGGTAAAAACCTGGTCCGCCTACGGTTTTGACGGCCTTGAGTATGGGATAGATCGAAAAAAGCAACGCCGCATCATAGAAACCGCTAAGTATTTTTTGTCCGTTCATCGAGAATATAATGGGATGACCGTTCGATTTGATGTGGTGTTTATCGGCCCGGAAGCTATTACCCATCTTGTCTCGGCCTTTATGGAGCGTGTATGATTGTGATGCGGTCAGAGGATACACTGGATCCTTCTGAAATAGAAATTTTGCGCTATAAAATCAACGATGAAGCTTATTTGCATGAGGCCATACAGCGTATTGCCTTGATATTGAGTAATGAGCTATTTGAGCCGCAGCAGCAGGGAGGAGAACATCATGAATGGAAAAAATAGCGATAACCGTCGCGGTTACCGGCGCAGGGAACGGGACAATGAAAGCGTCCCCAAACCGGGCAAAAAAAACGCCGCTTCCCCCAAGTACGATAAAAACCGGGGGGTTATTTTTGAACGCCCCCGGTGGACCCCTCCGAAGATGTCCGCCGAACCCTTTCCGGCCTTTGATTGCCCCTATTGCGGTAAACCTATCCGGGACCTGGCGGCGGCAATAGCGGACAAAAACACCGGGGAGGCGGTTCATTTCGATTGCGTCATCGCCCGGATAAGCGCGGGGGAAAACCTTGAAAAAGGAGATTCAGTAGCTTATATCGGGGGAGGACGTTTTGGGGTAGTCCATTTCAATTCTTCCCAGGATCCGCAAATTTTTTCCATTAAAAAAATTGTTGAATGGGAAATCAAAGAAAACCGCGCCGACTGGCGTAAAGTAATCAGCGATCATTATTCCGTAACTTAATGAGTGATAATACAGAAAATCAGGTAAGTTTTTTATCCAGCCCGCAGATAATAGAACATTATTCTTTTTTACAGGAATTAGGGGTATTTCGTCATATCGACAGCCTCAACCGGGAGATACGGGGTTATAAAAACCTTCTTTTGGGGGCTTTGCATATTTTTACCCGTACCTCGATAGACGAGATCATGGATGCCGCGGTTGAGCAAATATCCGATCTTTTTTTGCCGTCCCTGGTGATATTTCTCTGGAAACCCGTGCAGCATAAAGAGGGGCTCACAATCAAGGGATATCAAAATTATAAAGTTATCGATCCGGGGATTAAAATTGAGAGTATTGCCCCCTTTGAACCCTTTTTCCGGCAATACCCCAAACCGGTCAACTATGAATATTTGCTTGGACAAATGAAAGACAACGCTTCCCTTGACGCGCTGGTCGGCATACGGCCGGAACTGATTGTGCCTATCCTGGGCCCTTCAGGGCTCTACGGCCTCATATTGATTGGCCCTAAGCTGCTGACGGGCGGTTATACCCGGACGGAATTGGAATTTCTGAATCATCTTATGTCTTTTGCGTCCCAGGCTATACAAAATCATCTCCATTATGAACAGACCCTGCGGGACGGCAAGACCGGGCTCTTTAATTATAGTTTTTTTATGACCCGGATCGCCGAAGAAGCTGCCCGGATAAGGCGGGGCGATTATTCTTCGTCTATTATTGTGATCGATGTGGATCACTTTAAACAGTTTAACGATTCCTTCGGTCATTTGATGGGGGACCGGGTCCTGGAAAATATCGCCCTGGTAATTAAACAGGGGGTTAGAACGGAGGATATTCCCTCCCGTTTTGGGGGTGAAGAATTTACCATACTTTTGCCCCATGCCGACAGGGGCACGGTGTGGGCGGTAGCGGAACGGCTGCGTATCGCCGTGGCTAATATGAAGGTTCCTACGGCCTTGGCCCTGCCGCCGGTTACCATAAGTTTGGGGGTTTTTACCTTTGATAAATACATGGAGCTTAATGTGGCGGAGATTATCAACCGGGCGGATATGGCGCTTTACCAGTCCAAAGAGCAGGGACGAAACCGCACTACCGTATGGGGTTCGGGGCTTTTGTTCAAGATACAGAATTCCGGCCGGGGAATTGCGAAGCATAATTCGGGGGTTATACCATGATTGGAATTATCGGTGCCATGGAAGACGAGGTTGCCCTGCTCCGGGGCGCCATAACGGAGGGCAAAGCCGAAAATTTGGGGGGATTTAATTTTTTTTCGGGAAGCCTTGAAAAACAGCCGGTGGTCCTGTTACGCTGCGGTGTCGGCAAGGTGAATGCCGCCGTGGGCTGCGCCCTGCTTATCCAAAGGTACCATCCCTCCCTGGTGATTAATACCGGTTCCGCGGGGGGCATCGATCCCGCCTTGAAGTTCGGCGATGCCGTCATTTCCGACGGGCTCCTTTACCATGATGTGGATGTAACCGCCTTTGGCTATGCGCCGGGGCAGCTTCCCGGCCAGCCGGCGGTGTTTCCCGTTCCCGGGGATCTGATTCAATTGGCCGAAAGGGCTGTGGACGGGCTGAAAGGGGAGGGGCGGCTTCCCGCCGGTTTTAACCATGTCCGGGGCCTTATCGGTTCGGGGGATGTCTTTATGCATGATCCGGAACGTATCGTGGCGGTGCGCAGGATTTTTCCCGCCCTTAAGGCCGTGGAAATGGAGGGAGCCGCTATTGCCCATAGCTGCGCCCTTTTTTCCGTTCCCGCCCTGATCATCCGGGCCCTGTCGGACATTGCGGGAACCGAATCTCCGCTTGCCTTTAAGGAATTCCTTCCCATTGCCTCAAAACATTCGGCGGAGATAGTCCGCCGGATTATTAGGGATTATGGGGAGGAGCCTCAGGTTTGTTTGGACAGGTTTCGCTAAAATACCGCGATTTCTTTGC
>JAITRD010000168.1 GCA_031288575.1 Treponema sp.
ATGAGGGGAAGATGGCCGAGTACCGCCACTTCCTGGAAAGGCCAAAAAAGAGTGTGGATTTGAAAAAACCCGCTTGACTTTTATCATAGACGGGTCCTATACCGAAGCTTTGCGCCATCGGGCTCCCAAGGACAAAGACAAAGTTTGCTAGCGCAAAGCAAGCGTGACCCCCATGGGAATTTTGCCCCCCAGCCGGTCATTTTTGTTACGCTTCAATGTTTGGCGATAAAAGTAAACGCAGGAGCCCCCTCATATCCCCTTGAATTATGGTTATTTCTGTCATATCATAATTCCCGCGGGCTAAAGCCCCTGGTGAGCATAGTCCTTAAGTAACGAAACAAGACACGGAGGATCCTATGACCGGACGAATCGAAATGAAAACACCCCTGGTTGAAATTGACGGGGACGAAATGACCCGGGTGCTCTGGGCTTTAATTAAAGAAAAACTTTTACTTCCCCATGTGGACCTAAAAACCGAATATTACGATCTGGGGCTTAAAAACCGGGACGATGACGACGACAGGGTAACCGTCGAATCCGCCCGGGCCATACTCAGGCTTGGGGTAGGGGTGAAATGCGCGACCATTACCGGCAATGAGGCCCGCCGGGCCGAATACGGGCTTAAAAACCTGTATCCTAGTCCCAATGCCACCATCCGGGCCTTTTTGGACGGCACGGTGTTCCGCAAACCCATAGGGGTTTCCAATATTAAGCCCTCGATTTCCACCTGGAAAACCCCTATTGTCATTGGCCGCCACGCCTACGGGGATATATACAAAAATGCCGAAATGATTATCCCCGGGCCGGGCCGGGTGGAAGTGGTTTATACCCCCTCCGGCGGCGGGGAAAAACGGATAACCGTGGCGGATATGCCCGGCCCCGGAATTGTTCAAGCCGTGCATAACCTGGATGAGTCGATCAGGAGTTTTGCCCGTTCCTGTTTCCGTTATGCCCTGGAGGAAAAACTTTCCCTTTGGTTTGCCGCCAAGGATACGATTTCCAAAACCTATGACGGCCGGTTTAAAGACATCTTTCAAGAGGTTTACGAAACCGAATTTAAGGAAAAATGCGAAAGGGCGGGGATTTCCTACTTTTATACCCTCATTGACGATGCCGTAGCCCGGGTAGTCAAGGGCGCGGGGGGCTTCCTTTGGGCTTGCAAAAATTATGACGGGGACGTAATGAGCGATATGGTAGCCAGCGCCGCCGGAAGTTTGGCTATGATGACCAGCGTTCTCCTTTCTCCCAAGGGGGCTGTCGAATACGAGGCCGCCCACGGCACGGTTCAACAGCACTATTACCGCTGGCAAAAGGGAGAACGGACCAGCACTAATCCGACGGCCCTTATCTTTGCCTGGACCGGGGCCCTTGGGAAACGGGCGGAATTGGACGGAACCGCGGATTTGGGCGCCTTCGCGAAAAATCTTGAAAGGGCGGTCCTCGAAACCATCGAAGGGGGAGAAATGACCGGCGATCTCGCCCGGCTCGCGGATCCCGCCCCTGCCCGGATTCTGGACTCCTGGGAATTTATTGACGCGGTTGCGGAAAGGCTGTGAAGCGTACCCCTTCACGGCCGGGTTCCCCTATCACAATATATCGGGAGGTATGATATGGCTTTAATCCATGCCCATTTTTTCTCGTCCGCCCTGGGAATGCAGCGGACCATGGATGTGGTACTGCCCCAAAGCAGTAATGGAATCGGCGTTGAAGGCAAGGAACAGGAGGGCCCCATCCCGGTACTCTACCTGCTGCACGGATGGAGCGATGATCACACCATTTGGCAAAGGCGTACTTCCATAGAACGGTATGCCCTGGACAAGGGAATCGCGGTCATTATGCCCAGCACGGATCTGGGCTTTTATACGGACATGAAATACGGCTATGATTTTTGGCAATTTTTCAGCGGGGAACTCCCGGAGATCGTCGCCGAATTTTTCCCCCGCCTCTCGTCCCGGCGGGAAGACACCTTTGTGGCGGGGCTTTCCATGGGCGGTTTCGGAGCGCTAAAACTGGGCATCAACTGCCCTGAACGTTTCGCCGCGGCGGCCAGCCTTTCGGGGCTTACGGATCCCCTTTGGCAGTACCGGAGCGACCGGGTTAGCGAAGCCTGGCTCAATGCCTTCGGGGAAGAAGAGGAGGTCCGGGGCAGTCTCAACGACCTTCCGGCTCAATTGGAAAAGCTCATAAGCTCAGGTAAAGAGATGCCCCGGTTTTTTATGACCTGCGGGACCGAAGACTTTTTATTCGAGATCAATACCCAGTTCCGGGATCAGTTCGGCAAACGCATCGATCTTACCTGGCATCAGGAAAAGGGCGTCCATGAGTGGGCCTATTGGGATCGGAATATTCAGCGGGTCCTCGACTGGCTGCCCATAGGGAACAATAAAAAGGAGGGCGCATAATCATGGCATTAATGGAAGTGGATTTTTTTTCCCGGATTTTAGGTTTAAACTGCCAGGCTAACGTAATCATCCCCCAGATTAATTCCGGAGTCGGGGTCAAAAGCGGGGTCAAAAAAAATGCCTATCCGGTGCTTTGGCTTCTCCACGGGGCAAGCGACGATCATACCATTTGGCTGCGCCGGACTTCTATCGAACGGTATGTAACTTCCCTGGGATTAGCGGTGGTCATGCCCCAGGCCCATTTGAGTTCCTACGTCAATATGGTTCACGGGCCGAAATATTTTGATTTTTTCACCCAGGAGCTGCCCCAAATCATGGGGGATTTTTTCCCTGTTTCCCCCAGGCGGGAAGATAACTATGTCGCGGGGCTTTCCATGGGCGGAAACGGCGCCCTCACCCTGGGCATCGGCCGGCCGGACCTTTATTCCGCGGTGGGCTGTTTCTCGGCGGGAAACCTCAATATCAGCCCTTCCCCCGCGCCGGCCGCCAGCGGCCAGAGAAAATCCGGTAAGGCCTCCCGGACTATAAGCGTATACGGGGTTGAAAATCGCGGCGATGTTATAGGCAATCCTGATTTTGACATTTTTGTTAAAGCCGAAGGGGCTATAAAATCCGGACAGCCCCTGCCCCGGATTTTCCACTGCTGCGGAACCGACGATTTTCTTTATGCCAACGCCCTCACCACCGCGGAGTGGTTTAAAAACCATCCCCAATTCGCCTACGAATTCCATGACGGCCCCGGCGCCCATACCTGGGAATTTTGGGATGAATGGGTACAAACCTTCTTGAAATGGCTTCTCCCCGAGACTAAATAATGTTCCCATGATGATTGGGCGGCTTCGCTAAAGGGCTTTTCCCCAGGGAAGCGAACCGCCCGAAAGCCCGCTTTTTATAGGAGCGGGGCCCCCTTCTCCTTCTTTCTGAGGGCATCCTATAGGCGGCCGCAGCCGTATATCCAGGCATATCCTCCGTTTTGGCTTAAAGAACAAATTTATGGGAGATAATTTTATAAAACGCCCTTTTAGTTGAAGCGGAAGGAACAAAACAGTATATTTTAGTAATGAGTAAAAACCCGGGAGGAGTGATGAGGCATATTAACCGTATCCTAATATGTTGTTTTATTTTGGGAAGCATCCTTTTCCCGGGCCCCGCCTTCGCTCAACGGCGTAAAATTACCGTAAAGCTTGCTTCCCTGGTTCCCGAAGGCACCCCCTGGGGGGCGGCGCTTAACAGGATGGCCCGGGAATGGGGGGCCGCTACCAATGGCGAGGTGGAACTGGTAATATACCATAACGGCATTGCGGGAAGCGAAGGGGATGTGCTTCGTAAATTGAAGGGAAACCAGGTGCAGGCGGCTATTTTGAGTTCCTTTGGATTAAATTCCATCACTCCCAACCACGCTATCATGACCTTAAGCTGTCCTTTCCTTATCAGGGACAACGCGGAATTGGACCTGGTCCTGAAGGAGCTAAAGCCTGAATTGGAAACCCGGATTAACCGGGAGGGTTTTTTCACCCTGGCGTGGTCAAAGGCGGGGTGGGTCAAATTTTTTTCCAAGGCCCCGGTTTTTGTTCCCGGAGACCTAAAACGGCAAAAGCTGGGGATCAACGAACAGGAACCGGCCTTAATGGACGCCTTTAAAGCCATGGGGTACCAGCTCGTCCCGGTTGCCATGAATCAGGTCTTGATATACCTTAACGGCGGCATGATAGACGCGGTGTATCAAAGCCCGGTTAATGTGGGGGGCCTCCAAATTTTCGGGGTAGCTAAAAACATGGCTTCCATAAACATCGCCCCCTTTATGGGCGGCATTGTCATGAACCAGGCGGCCTGGCGTTCAATTCCGGAGCGGCATAAGCCGGAATTATTGCGGATAGCCAAAAGGCTGGAGGCGGAGCTGGATACCTCCATCCAGCGGCTTGAGGCGGACGCCATCACAACCATGAAAAACTACGGCCTTATCATTAATGAGCTTAGTCCCGCCCAGGAACAAATCTGGTATGATGATGTTGCCCGGGTGCTTCCTTCCCTTTTAGGAAGCGCTTTTAACCGGGAAATATACGAAAGAATAGAGACCCTGCTTAAGGCCTATCGAAGCGGGCGATAGCATGAAAAAAGTAGCCGCCTTTTTATGGAATCTGGAACAGGGAATCTGTTATTTTTCCCTGGCTTGCCTCACCCTGCTTCCTGTGGCGGAGTCCTTTCTGCGGGTGTTTTTTCATTCCCGGGTACCCGCCTCTCCGGGGCTTATTGTGCATTTGCTGCTGTGCCTGGGGCTTCTTTCGGGGATGATGACCACCAAAGCGGAGGATCATCTCTCGGTCGGGCTTTTAGAGTACAATACCAACGACAGGCTCAAAAGGATTTTTGCCGCAGGGTCCGGCCTCTTGTCCGCCTTTATCCTGACGGTTTTTTGCTGGTGTTCGGTTTCTTTTATAAAGATATACCTTTCCCCCTCGCAGATAATAGGATTTATTCCAGATCAGGTTTTTGCCCTGGTTTTGCCCATAGGCTATGGGGTGATGGCCTTCCGTTTTGCCCGGCTGACCCCGCTTCGGGGAAAAGCCCGGGTTTTGCCGGCCCTGGCGGTTTTTTTAGGAACCCTTTGTTCCCTGCCGGCAATTTTTAAATTTCTTTGGGGCTTTGATCTCCCGGATCTTGCCTACAGGATAAACGGCCTTTTTTTTACCCTGGCATGGTACCTGAAAACCCCCGCATTGATATTCCTGGTCCTGGCGGCTTTGGGCGGAACCCCTCTCTTTGTGGTTATCGGAGCGGCGGCGTTAATCCTCATCCAGAGTTCCGGGGGAGAAATTGACGTTGTTTCCAATCAAATTTATACGGCCCTTACTCAAAACACCTTTGTCGCCATTCCCCTCTTTACCCTGGCGGGTTTTTTCCTTTCCGAAAGCAAAGCCGGGGAACGGCTTTTGCTTACCTTCAAGAGCCTTTTCGGCTGGTTTTCCGGGGGGATTATTATTGCCGCTGTTTGTATGTGCGCTTTTTTTACCTCCTTTACCGGGGCTTCGGGGGTCACCATCCTCGCCCTGGGGGGTATCCTCTATACGGTGCTTTCAGAAAACGCTTCCTATCCGCCGAAATTTTCCATAGGGCTTCTCACCGCTTCGGGCAGTATCGGCCTTCTCTTTCCCCCCAGCCTGCCCCTTATCCTGGTGGGGGCCGCCACCCGCACCAATACGATCCACCTTTTCCTCGGGGGCATATTCCCGGGCCTCATCCTGGTGGGAGGGATGATCCTTTTTGGGATTATCATTTCGGTTAAAACGAAAATTCCCCTGGAACCCTTCTGTTTAAAAAAAGCGGGAACCGCCCTGAAAAATTCGGCCCCGGAAATCCTGCTTCCTTTTTTGCTGGTGGCGGGGTATTTTTCCGGGGTCCTCTCCCTGGTGGAAATAGGCGCCGCGGCGGTGCTTTATGTTTTTGTATTAGAGGTTTTTATATTCCGGGATATTAAGCCGGGGGAAATTCCCCAGGTCTTCGCCAAGGCAATACCTATTATCGGGGGCATCCTCTCTATCCTTGCCCTGGCTCAGGCCCTCTCCTACTACATCGTTGACACCCAGGGGCCGGAGCGTTTTGCCAGATGGATACAGAGCGCCATCTCCTCAAAATATCTTTTTCTCCTCATCCTCAATCTTTCCCTCCTGGTTATCGGCTGCCTTATCGATATTTTTTCCGCCATTTTAATTGTGCTGCCCTTGATTTTTCCCCTGGGCATGAGCTATGGCATCGATCCCGTTCATTTGGGAATTATTTTCCTTATCAATATGGAAGCGGGTTTCCTTACCCCGCCGGTGGGCATGAACCTTTTTTTAGCCAGTTACCGGTTTAGAAAACCCTTCGCGGAAGTTTCCCGGCACGTTGTCCCCTTCCTGCTTATTCAGTTGGGGGTAGTTTTTATCGTAACCTATGTCCCGGTTTTATCTACCTGGCTTACCAAATTATATTAGGGCCCCGGTGACCGAGCCCCGGCGTCCCTAAAATCCTGATCCCGAGGGAACCGCTTATGAAATCCCCGCCTGATGATGTCCCCTATTCTCCCCAACTGGATATTACCTATCCCGATCAGCCCGACGCGCATATGTTCCTGGGGCCGAAAGAAGTTGACATCTCCATAGATGAGCATTACCCCTTTCTTGATAAGTCTTTTGCTTTCAGAATAAAAAGCGCCCTTATCTATCTGGGAATTTTTACGCTGGTTTTTATCATCTCCCCCATCAGATTCGGTTTAAAGATTGAGGGGCGGGATAAGTTAAAAAAGCACCGGGCTCTGCTCCGCAAGGGGGCCCTTACGGTATCAAACCATGTCTTGCGCTGGGATTTTTTATGCGTCCTCCAAGCGGTCCGGTTCCGGCGTTTATATTTCCCCGCGTGGAAAGAAAATATCTCAGGCCCCGACAGGAACCTTATCCGTTTGGTGGGAGGCATCCCGGTGCCGACGGATATCCATGTGATAAAATATTTTAACCGGGCCTTTGACGAACTCCATGAAAGAAAAAAATGGTTCCATGTGTTTCCGGAGGGCAGCAATTGGCCATATTACCTGCCGATCCGGCCTTTTAGAAAGGGAATGTTTACCATAGCCTATAAATACAACATTCCGGTCATCCCCATGGCCTTTTCCTACCGCCCGGCCCGGGGTTTCCGTACATTGTTTAAAAAAAATTATCCCCTCATCACGTTAAAAATCGGGGAACCCCTTCTGCCGGACCTTACCCTGCCCCGGAAGGAGGCGGTGAATCTCCTGCGGGCGGCCTGCCATAAGCGCATTGTGGAACTTGCGGGGATCCGGGATAACCCCTGGCCCTGCGAAGGGGATTAGGGGTTCCCCCAGGGGTTTAATATTTTTTGAAGATCCCGGTGCTCCCGGAGTTGGGCAAGGCAGGCCTCCCAGGCCATGACGGAATAGGGGGATTTTTTCTGCTGTTTGCGGTTTCCAATGCCGATATAGGCCATGCCCGCGGCAGCAGCCCCGGCGCCGTCGGCGCCGTCCCGGTCCCCTATCACCAGGGTCTCTTCCGGGGCGGCCCCCAAATCTGCCGCGATAGTTAAAAAAGGACGAACCGCGGGCTTTTGGGCGCCGAAATGTTCCGGGCCGTAGAGCTTAACCCCGGCTGCCGGCAGTTCCGGGCTAAGGGCGGCCAAACGCTCCGCCGTTTGGGGATAATCCGAATAAACCGCAACGGGAAAGGAGCCCCGGGCAAGGCCGGCAAACAATTCAGCCGCTCCCGGCCGAAGGCGGCAGTATTTCCTTATAATCCGGCCCATACGGGGCATATACCGGTCAAAATACCATGCCCGCAGATCCTCCGGAGGCTTTCGGATTAGGCGGGACATCCGGGAGAAAAATTCCCGGTAATAAACCCCGGCGGAACCGTAATCGCAGCCGGATAATCCTTTCCGGGTACGGCGTTCGGCTAAAATAACAGCGGCCTCCCCCGGCCGGGCAAAAACAAGGCGCCGGGCAAAACCTTTGATGTCGTATAAAGTCCCGTCAAGGTCAAAGATAAGGGCGCTAATCTTCTTATCCAAAACGGCCTCGGAATGAGCCTTTGATGAATATCGCCCCTTTACTGCACCAGTTTCCGGAACATGGCATGACGCTTTTCATCCTGCATGAGGAGGTTTACCTTAAACTGGCCGTCCCGGTACCCCATATCAATACAATTTGCTTTGAACTTTTCAAAGGATTCATTGACCAAAAGCGCCGTTTCCGGGGGCTTTAAGCGGTTGGATGAACGTTTTGACTCATATTCAATATTGTACTGCTTCAAATACCTGTCCAGCACCCGGGTAAAGTCTTCAGCCTTTTTCTGGGTTATATCGGCATTGACAAATTCATAATAAAACTTATAAACAGATTTGGAAGTATCCGCGAATCCGATAAAAAACGCGACCCGGCTGCCGGTTTCTTTTTCCGCCGCGTGAACCGCTTCGACAAACTGCCGTTCATGAAGTTTTTCGCCGGCTATGTTCACCGTGCCGTTCACCTTTTGTATCATTTTCAGGGTAGGAAATTCATTGAGAAAACCGGTTATCTCCACCAGGTCGTTCATATTATACCGGTAAAGCCCCGCGGAGGTGGTAACGATCATGCAGTAGCGTTCACCCTTTTTAACCTCATCCATCCGGTATACCCGGGGATTTTCGCTTTCAAGCTCCAATTCATGGATAAATTCAAAAAACACCTTATGGCCGAAAATAACCGTATCGGGCGAATTGCTTTTAAGAACGATCCCGGGCCTGCATTCGGTGGCAAAATAACCCATTTCATGAAAAACGCAGGTTTCGGGGAAAGAATTCTTAATTTTTTCAAAGAAAATTTTGGTATTGCCGCAAAACCAGACATTTACCACCTGCATATGGGGCCAATAATGTTTGGGAAGTACCACCCCGTACTGCCTTTTTAAGGCCCTCAATTCCGCCGCCCGGCCGGGATTCGGCTTAATCCGCTTTTCCAGAACAGCCCGGATCTCATCGGGGATGGCAAAACGGCTGCTTAAGGTACCCTTTTCAATGTCCTGCAGGTATTCGTCGTAGAATTCATTGGCATTGTTCTGCATTTCTATCAGGGTGCTGGGATTGGCGGTAATAATCAGGGTTATGTCCTGTTCAATGCCCATCCGCATAATGGTATAATACCGGGCCTTATAATCGGCAATATGAAATATGTCCGCCGGCGCGGGATGAAGGACTTCCATAAATTTCGGGATATCCCGCTGGGAAATGCCGGAGATGGAACCGTAGACCGTTCCGTCCTCGGCGGCTCCCTCAATAGCCTTTCCCACGATGGAAAGGGTTTTTCCATAAAAGGCTTTGGGTTTATTCATAATAAGGGCATAAAACCATAACTGGTTCATCACCTTATACACTTCTTGATAATACCGTTCCGTGATGGGAATCCATTTCGGTTCCTTGGTGGTCCCGCTGGTAGTCGCGTACATCTTGGGTTTCCCCGCAAACAGAACGTCCGCTTCACCCTTTTTATGCCGGTCAATATAGGGGCGCAGGTTCTCATACTCATTTATAGGAACCTGCTCCCGGTATTTGGCAAATAACTCCTCCGGAGTTCCGGCCTTTAGTATATCCTCAAAATGGTGTTCCTTCCCGTATACCGTATCCTTTGCGTCGGCAAGAAAACTTCTCAGGGCCTTTTCCTGGGCTATCAGGGCATTTTTTGACGCTTTTTTAAGCTCCCCAATACCCTTTTTGCCAACAATCGTCAGGGCGAATCTGATAAACCACCACCCTTTAACCCGCTGTTCTTTCATATAATCCCCTTATGAAAACAAGATATATTTATCTTAGTCATTAAAAACAAGCTTTTCAAGCAGACAATTTGGAGAAATATGTCTAAAACAGGTTTACCCCATGCAGAACAGGGGCTGCTATTTAAGGACCCCCTGTTTTTTAAGGTTAAGAATATATTCAGCGTATTTTTTGTCCTCGACAGCGATATGGGCCAGGATCCAGTCCTTGAGGTACCTGACAAAAAGATTGGGGACAAATTTTCTGCCCTCTTCGAAACTTTTTACGTCCTCAAAAACTTTTTTGACAAAGCCCTCGTGTTCCCGTTTGTGTTCGGCAAGCCCCGGATATCTGATTTTTTCCAAAATCTTTTCCTCCGCCGCAAAGTGGTACTTTACGTAATCCACCGTGCCGTGAACGGCTTTCATAAAATAATCCCGCGCCGCCTCGTCTCCCTGGAGGCAGCCCCTATAGAGATCGTTAGTCATATCGACAAGCTTTTTATGCTGCTCATCAATCAAAGGAATACCCAGAGAATAACGATCTTCCCATTCAATAAGAACCTCGTCGGCCATAAGAAACCCCCTTCAAAATGGAACTTTGGAACAAGCCCATATTACTTTTTTTTATTTCTTTTTCCAAGAAGCGGAAGGAAAAATATGAAGAAACCAGGCCTGGAAAGGCCGGGTTCTCAATCTTCCCGGCGCAAGGACGGCCCGATAAACCGGGTAAAATACAATATGAGGCTCTCCTTACGCAAATATTGGAATCAAAAGATTGAAATTTCCTGTTTCCCGGAAAGATTTATGGTCAAATAAAATCAACTTTACCCTTTTTTCTTCCTTATTTTTAATCCCGCTTGTAAAAAAAATTTTCCGGGGGTATTATTTCCCCATAAAAGCTTACCCGGAGGGACAGGAAGATGGGAAAAACAAAGGCCCGGAGCGGCGGGTTTATCCGGCAGGCAAAACAGGCGCTGCTGGTTTTGGAAGACGGTTCCGAATACCCGGGGTGGTCCTTCGGTAAGGCCCGGTCCCAGGCGGGGGAAGTGGTCTTTACCACGGGAATGACCGGGTATCCCCAGTCTCTGACGGATCCGAGCTTCCGGGGGCAAATCCTGGTCGCCACCTATCCCCTGATGGGCAACTACGGGGTTCCGGTCAAACCCAAAACCGCCGAGCCTTTTTTTGACGAATACGACCTGCCCCTTCATTTTGAATCCCCCCTGGTCCAGGTTTCGGGTTTTGCCGTTTCCGAAGCCTGCGAGGGACCCAGCCATTTCGCCTCCGGGGCGTCCCTTTCGGTATGGCTGGAAAAAAACAACGTCCCGGGAATTTACGGGATTGACACCCGGGCCCTTACGGAACGGCTGCGGGAACACGGGGTTATGCGGGGGAAAATCCTTACCGAAGGGAGCCGGGACGTGACCATTGATTCGGGGATACTCCCCAATCCGGTAGCGGAGGTTTCCCCAAAAGGGGTAAAACGTTTTATTCCCGCGGGTTTTCCCGCGGAGCCGGGGAAGGAAACGGGGCTGCCCAGGATTGCTCTGGTAGACTGCGGGGCCAAGGCCAATATCCTGCGCTGCCTTCTGGCCCGGAAGGTCGAGATTATCCGCCTCCCCTGGAATCACGATCTTGAGGGCATCGCCTATGACGGCCTCTTTCTCTCCAACGGCCCCGGGGACCCCAAGGACTGCGGCAGGACCATCGCCATGACGCGCCGGGCCTTTTCTTTAGGGAAACCCGTCTTCGGGATATGCCTGGGAAACCAGATCATGGCCCTAGCAGCCGGAGCGGATACCTACAAACTCCCCTACGGCCACCGGGGCCAAAACCAGCCTTGTATTGAGGCCGGGACCCGGCGCTGCTATATCACAAGCCAGAACCACGGTTACGCGGTACGGAACGAAACCCTTCCCAAAAACTGGGAACCCTGGTTCCTCAACGCTAACGACGGCACCATCGAAGGAATCCGGTCCGCCCGTTTTCCCTTTTCGGCGGTACAGTTTCACCCCGAAGGCTGCCCGGGGCCGCGGGACACGGAATTTCTTATCGACCGGTTTATAGAACAGGTGAAAAAGGCATAAATGCCATAAGGACGCTCCGATGATAAAAGAAAAGGTAAAGAAGGTACTGGTCCTCGGTTCGGGGGGGCTTAAAATCGGCCAGGCCGGGGAGTTTGATTATTCCGGCTCCCAGGCCCTCAAGGCCCTGCGGGAAGAGGGAATCAAGACGGTCCTCATCAACCCCAACATCGCCACCATCCAAACCAGCGAGGGAATGGCGGACGCCACCTACTTCCTGCCGGTAACCCCCGACTATGTACGGCAGGTTATTGAAAAGGAAAGGCCCGACGGGCTTTTCCTCTCCTTCGGAGGGCAGACCGCCCTGAACTGCGGGGTGGAGCTGAACCGGGACGGGACCCTCTACAAATACGGGGTCCAGGTTTTGGGCACCCCCGTAAAGGCCATTGAAGACACCGAAGACCGGGAACGTTTTGTGGAACGGCTGCGGGAGATCGGCGCCAAATGCCCCAAGAGCATAGCCGTAAGCGCCGGGAAGGACGGTTCCGGCATAAACGGGGCGGCCGCGGCGGCGGCGGAAATCGGCTATCCCGTCATGGTCCGGGCGGCCTATGCCCTGGGCGGGGCCGGATCGGGGATATGCCGGAACGAGGGGGAACTCCGGCGGCGCTGCGATCGGGCCTTTTCCAAAACCAGCGAGGTCCAGGCCGCCCCCCAGGTTCTGATAGAAGAATGGCTTGGAGGCTGGAAGGAGATCGAATACGAGGTGGTCCGGGATCAGTTCGATAACTGCGTCACCGTTTGTAATATGGAAAATTTTGACCCCCTGGGGATTCATACCGGGGAGAGTATCGTGGTGGCCCCCTCCCAGACCCTTAACGATGGGGAGTACCATAAGCTCAGGCGGATCGCCATAGAGGTGATCCGCCACTTGGGGATCCTGGGGGAATGTAATATCCAATACGCCCTGGACCCGGCCTCGGAGGATTACCGGATCATTGAGGTAAACGCCCGGCTTTCCCGGAGTTCCGCCCTGGCCTCCAAGGCCACCGGTTATCCCCTGGCCTTTGTGGCGGCAAAACTTGCCCTGGGTTATTCCCTGACGGATATTGAAAACCGCATCACCCGGGTAACCAAGTCCTGTTTTGAGCCCGCCCTGGACTACTGCGTGGTTAAGGTGCCCCGGTGGGACCTGGCCAAGTTCAAAAACGTGGAAAACCGGATCGGTTCGGAGATGAAATCCGTCGGGGAGGTGATGTCCATAGGAAGAACCTTTGAGGAGGCCCTCCAAAAGGCCCTGCGGATGACCGGGATCGGCGCGCCGGGGCTGGCGGCGGAGGAAAATTTCTGCGGCGCCGGGGCCGGGAACCTGCGGGAAAGCCTGGCAAAACCCACGGACCGGCGGATCTTCATCATCTACCGGGCCCTTTCCGAGGGCTGGTCCGTGGAACGGATCCACCGGCTTACCAAGATCGACCGCTGGTTCCTCTATAAAATCGCCCATGTCCTGGAAACGGAACGGGCCCTGAAACTTGCGGGAAAGGAGGGAACCCTCCCCCCCCAACTGCTGGCCCAGGCAAAACACCTCGGTTTTTCCGACCCCCGGATCGGGGAATTTACCGGCAAGGGGGAGCTTGAGGTGCGTTCCCTCCGGGAGGAGTACCGGATCCGGCCCTCGGTAAAACAGATCGACACCCTGGCGGCGGAATACCCGGCAAAGACCAACTACCTGTATATGAGTTACGGGGGGCCGGGAAGCGGCGGCAGTCCGGGAGGACTTTTACAGGACGATATAGCTCCCTCGGGCCGGGGGGTTATGGTCCTGGGCTCCGGGGCCTACCGGATTGGAAGCAGCGTAGAATTCGACTGGTGCTGCGTCAACGCCGTTGAGACCGCCCGGAAGCTGGGCCGTTATTCCATCATGGTAAACTGCAACCCCGAAACGGTCTCCACCGATTACGATATGTGCGACCGGCTCTACTTCGAGGAACTTACCCTGGAGCGGGTTCTGGACATCTATGAACGGGAAAGGCCCGAGGGGCTTATCCTCTCCGTGGGGGGGCAGATTCCCAATAACCTGGCGACCAAACTTTATAACGCCGGGGTCCTTATCTACGGCACCACCCCCCAATCCATCGACATGGCGGAGGACCGGAACAAATTCTCCGCCCTTCTGGATAAACTCAAAATTGAGCAGCCCGAATGGAAGGAACTTACCGACCCGGCCTCCGCCAAGGACTTCGCCGCGGCCGTGGGTTACCCGGTACTCATCCGGCCCAGCTATGTATTGTCCGGGGCGGCCATGAACGTAGCCTGGGACGACGGGAGCCTGGAAAAATTTCTCCGCCTGGCCGCGGACGTTTCGGCGGAACATCCGGTGGTAATTTCCAAATTTATTGAAAACTCCAAGGAGATCGAGATCGACGCCGTGGCTAAACGGGGGGAAATCCTCTTTGACGCCATCACCGAGCATATTGAAAACGCCGGGGTCCATTCCGGGGACGCCACGGTGGTACTCCCCGCCCAAAGGCTCTATATCGAAACCATCCGGAAGATCCGTAAAATAAGCTCCCAGATAGCCGGCGCCCTGGACATTACCGGCCCCTTTAATATCCAGTTTCTGGCCCAGCACAACCGGGTCCAGGTGATCGAATGCAACCTCCGTTCCAGCCGGAGTTTCCCCTTCTGTTCCAAAATCAGCAGGGTCAACATGATCGACCTGGCGGTCCGGGCCATGCTGGACGAAAAGGTTGAAAAGGCCCCCGTTTCCGCCCTGGACCTGGAATGGGTGGGGGTCAAGGCGGCCCAGTTCAGCTTTTCCCGGCTCCACGGGGCGGACCCGGTTTCGGGGGTGGAAATGGCATCCACCGGGGAAGTGGGCTGTATCGGGGCGGACCTGAACGACGCTTTCCTCAAGGCCCTGCTTTCGGTGGGTTACCGGCTGCCCAAAAAAAGGATCCTCCTCTCCACCGGGACCATCGAAGAAAAGCTGGACTTCCTCGACTCCGCCCGGATGCTCATTGATATGGGCTATGAACTCTACGCTTCCCGGGGAACCGCCAAATTTCTCCTCAAAA
>JAITRD010000173.1 GCA_031288575.1 Treponema sp.
CCCCCGGCCCGGGAGCATCCTGCCTGTTCAGTACCGGCCCTGTCGTGAACAATGTGATACCCCCTTTTACGATGGCGGTTTATTATGCACCGTCCCCGGATACTAAACTTGACCCACAAGATTCTGTGTAATTCCCACAGGGGAGGGGAAAATGCCGGGAAAAATGCTTGTAGAGTCCGCCTCCGCTATCTTCGATACGCTCCGGCGGAGAATTCCAAATATTTTCCCCGGCCTTTCCCCCTCCCCTGTGGGTCTGCTCAAGCAAAGCGGGTCAAGTTTAGCCTGAAAGGGGATAAATGGCTCCCGGGGTAATAAATTTACCGCCTAAATTGTGGGTCAAGTTTAGCTTCGGACAAGCCTTGAGATAAAGAGAAGGAATCTCCATGCGTGTTTTTGTCGCCCTGAAACTGCCCCGGGAATTTCTCGCCTCCCTTGAGGAGACCTTAAGGCCCTTGCGGGAAAAACACCCCCTCTTCCGCTGGACCGGGGAAGAAAATTTTCACATTACCCTGGCCTTTTTAGGGGAGCTTGAAAAATCCGGGGTATCCCTCCTGGAAAAAGCCGCGGAGAGGGCCGTTCAGGGCCTGGAAAGGATACCCATAAGCGGGGGAAAACTTTTTACCCTGCCCCGGGGAAAGGCCGCCAGGGTTCTTGCCCTGGATATCGGCGAGGGGAAGGAAAGCCTTTCCGCCCTGGCGGCGGCTTTGGAAAAAGCCATGGACGCCCTGGGGCAAGAGGAGGGCTTTCCTTTAAGGCCCCCGGAAAAACGGCCCTTCCGGGCCCACATCACCCTGGCCCGGCGGGGTTCTTCCCCCCTGTGCCTGCCCCGGGAAGAGGAAAACCCCCTCTCCCCCATCCGGGGAACCCTTAGGGAACTGGCAGTATTTAAGTCCGAACTTTTCCGGGAGGGCCCCCGTTATAGCCCCCTCAGGGTATATTCTCTGGGGCCTTGAGGGCGGCCCTTACCAAGGCGTCGATGTCCAGGGCTTCCCATTTTCCCTCAAGGGGGTAAGCCCTTTTTGTGCGAAGGTAAAAGATCCAGGGGCAAACCTCCCTGCCGAATATGTCCTTAACGGCGCGGCTGTAAAGGGCTATCTGCCCCAGGTGGCGTTCGGGGACCTCGGCCTCGTCGGTTTTAAAATCGACAAGGTGCATTTTTCCCCCGGACTCAAAGAGCAGATCGACGGTCCCGGTGACGGCTATTCCCTCCCCCCCGGCCAGGCTCAGGAGGGGAAACTCCGACTCCCGGTATTCCGCCTCAAGACAGGCTTTACCGATGACGGAGGAGAAAAATCCCTCCGCGCTTTCCCGGGCAAGGGAAAGAACCGCCTCCTCATCCTCCAGCTTTGCCAGGATCCGGGGGGGAATTTCGGGGGGCCGCTTTTTTATCCGCCCTTCCAGGATGCTGTGGACCAGGGTGCCGAATTCCTCCGGGGCCAGTCCCGCCTTGTCAAGAACGTTCCGTATCCGGTCCTTCCCCTTCTTCCGGGCCTCCGGGGAAGGGAGGAACTCCTCCCCGCGGAGGCTGCTGGCGTTGATGCTGTTTACCGCTGCCTGGGTTTGTAGAGATTCCGCCTTCCCGTAAAGGGCCTCCGCCTCCCGGATGCGTTCCCTGAGCGGGGCCCCCTCAAAGCCGGCCTTGCCGGACCCGGCGGCTCTTCCCGCTGTTTCCTTGGTTTCCCCGCTCCGCAGGAGCCGGTTTAGTTCTCCCCGGGAAAGAACCGGAATCCCTTCCAAAGCATAAAGGGCCTCCCCGGCTCCTTCCCGGCAGAGGACCGGCAGGAGCAGATCCAGAAAGACCGCCGGAATTTGCTTTTCCTTTTTTGCCCTTTCCTGCCGTTTTGCCCAAAGCTCCCTAAGCCCCTCCCGAATTTCCCCGCAATCCCGGGGATTCTTTAAGGCCAGGGAAGCCGAGGCGGTAAGAAAAAGCTCGCTTTCCGCCCGGGTCATTCCCACATAGAGGAGGCGGCGCAATTCCGCGGCTTCCTGATACCCTTCTTCCTCCCGCCGGTTATTAAAAAAATAATTTCCGCTTTTATCGCCGGGCAATTCCTCAGCCTGGGGAAGATTGATGGTGAGCCCCCAGGTTTTGCTGTAATAAACCGCTTCGGCATTACGGGCGCCCCTTCCCCGGCCGCCGCACCCGTAAAGAAAAACCACGGGAAATTCCAGGCCCTTGCTTTTATGGATGGTCATAAGGCGTATCCCCTTTTCCCGCTCCACCGGAATATCAAGCTCAGCCTGTTCTTCCTGGGCCGCAAGATCGTCAAGGTAATCAAGAAATTCCGCCAGGGTTTTCCCCAAGGCGTCGCAGCGCCGGGCAAGCTCAAAAAAATAATCATAGAGTTCCCCGTAGATCAGCGCCCCGGGATTCACCAGGGTTTCGTAACGGTAGCCCCCCCGGTACCAGAGTTCGCTCACCAGTTCCGCCGAGGAAAGGCCCTGGGCTTCCTCCGCCAAGCCCCGGTAGAATTGCCCCGCCTGCCGGAATCGTTCCCGATCATCCCCGGGGAGTTTTTCCTCCAGGGCGGCGTCAAAGGGGACGCCGCCGGGAGACAAAAGGCATATTGCCAGGGCATTATCGGAAAGCCGGGCAAAGGGGGAACGGATCACCGCCGCATAGGCATTATTGTCCCGGGGATAAACCAAAAGGCGGAGAAAGTTATACATATCGTTGATGGGGCCGTCGTTAAAAAGCTCCTTGGGATTTTCCGCGCCCCAGGGCAGGCCGAAATTTTTACAGTGCTTTTCCAGCAGGCTTTGATGGGTGCTTGAGCGCTGAAGCACCGCGAAATCGCCGTACCTGCAAGGCCGTTTCCCCCCCCCGTTTTTACGATCCGGGATCTCGTAACCCGAATCAACCATGGCCCGGATTTTGGCGGCGATAAAGGCCGCTTCCAGGTCGTACTTGGAAAGCCATTCGGGATCCTCCGCCTCAAGCAGCCGGTCCTGGTCCAAAAAACAGAAATGCACCGGGGGATTTTTTACCTCCTCCCCGCCGGGGGGGGAACCGAGCCGGACATACCTGGCCTCAAAGGGGGGAATGTCCCCGTCATCCTGGCAAAATACCCCCCCGGGGGGGTTCGCGGCGGGGGGATCCTCCGGAAGGAGGCCGCCGAAGATATAGTTAAAGGCGGCGATAAGCCCCGGCCGGGAACGGTAATTGTACCCCAGGTTGACGGTGTTTCCCAGGGCGGAACTGTCCCCCAGGCTGCGGAAAACCGAAACATCGGCCCCCCGGAAACGGTAGATCGACTGTTTTTCATCCCCCACAAAAAACATCCGGTCCGGGGAGAGTTCTCCGGCGCCGGGCAGCCCCGGTTCATTCCGTTCCGGCCCTTCCGCAAGGAGAAAAATCAAATCCCGCTGGAGGCTGTTATTATCCTGAAACTCATCGATCATGATGGCGTCAATGCCCTGCTTATACATTCCCCGGATGTCCGGATAGCGGGAAAGGGCGTCCAGGGCAAGAACCGCCACGTCGTGAAAGGTGAGCAAACCCATTTCCCGCTTTGTCCGGTTAAATTGGCTTTGAAATTCCTCAATGAGGGGAAAGACCGCCGCGGTAATATCCGCCTGGAGGGCAAAATTCGCGATGCTTTGAAGTTCCGGGTAAAGATCCCGAAGATGACGGTGATATTCCCGGATAAGTTCCATTCCCCGGGCGTTCCAGGGAATCTTGAGGGCCTTCAGGGCTTCTAAAAACTGGAAATAAACCGTCATCCGCCGGCGGAGGACCGGCTCCTCCTCGCCGGCCGGGGCAGGGGGAACCGGAAAGCCGTTTTTTTTCAGGAAGGGCCGGATGTCCGGAATTTCCGGGAGGGGCCGCTCCAGGAGGGCCCGGAGTTTTTTATAACTTTCGGCGGCGGTATTCCTTACTTCCCCCAGCTCCCGTTTTATCTCCCCGGCTAAATAGGCGGCGGCGTAGGTTTTTGCTTCCCACTGCTCCAGGATCTCCTTTCCCTGCCGGTCCCGGAAGTCTTTGAAATTCAAGGGGGAACTTATGGGGCTGTATTCAAGCATGGTTTTGGCGAAGAGTTCCTCCGCCACGGTTTTGATCCGCCTGTCCGCCAGCAGCACCTGTAAAGCCGGGTTTTCCCGGTGGTCCAGCACAAAGGGGAGGGCCCTTTCCAGGGCCAGTTCCCGGATTCTCCCGTTGTCGATGACAAAATCCGGGGCAATGCCAAAACGGGGGGCGGCATCCCGGACTATGCCGGCGCAAAAGGAATCCAGGGTGGTAATCCGGGCCTTGTGAAAATCCCGGATCGCCGCGGCGGCCTGGGGATTGTCTTCCTGGGCGGCAAGAACCTCATAGATGCGGCTGTACATTTCGGTTACCGCCTTGTTCGTAAAGGTGAGGGTGAGGATCCGGTCTACTTTAAACATCCTCTCCATAACCAGCCAGGCATAGCGGGCGGCAAGGACGCTGGTTTTCCCCGATCCGGCCCCGGCGGTAACCACCACGTTACGGACCGCCTTGACCGCGGCCCGCTGATCCGGGTCCAAATTTTTTATTCCCCTAATCTCCACGGGCTTCTCCTCCCTGAGAAATGGCAAAGGTAGTGCGGCAAATGTTTTTGTAATCACAGGCGGCGCAGGTCTTTTTCAGGGGCATCCGGTTCAGGGAAAAATCCTGGGTTTCCAGGGCGCCGCGGAAGGCCGCGATATACCCTTCCAGGGCGTCCAGGGTAGGCTGATAGTCCTCCCGGGAGAGGGGCCCCCTTTTGCCGGGGAAATCTCCCACCACCGGGGTTATTTCCCGGTTCAGGATGCTCATAAAAACCGCTCCCCCCACCGGCGTTTCCCCTCCCCGGCTTTCCTCGTAAAGTTTGACATATAGGGGAATCTGGAAATCAGCGAGGGCGGAGGCTTCGGATAAGACCGAGTCCCCCTTGGCCGGGGTTTTTCCGGTTTTATAGTCGATGATCACCGGCTCTCCATCGGGGGAGCAGGACACCCGGTCGATAACGCCCTTTAAAAGGAGGCCCTCCCGGAAAACCTCAAGGAAGGCCTCAAGGTCCAGCACGGCATAACCGGAAAAGTATTTTGCCTCGGCATTCAATAAACCGAAGATCCTCCCTTCAATATTTTTTGCCTGGGCCCCCACCAGAGGAGCGGCCAGGGGCCCCTTAAAGGCGCGCTCCCTTTGAAGCGTTTCCCGAGTAGAGGAGCGGGTCCAGTCCCGGTAAACCGCCAAATGTTCGGGATTAAAAAAACCCTCCTCCTCCCGGATCCGGGTAAAAAGTTTCTGTAATATCCTGTGATAGAGGAGCCCCCGGGAAGCGTCATCCAAAAGCTGGGCCTCCAGAGAAAATTCCCGGATAACAAAAATTTTTTTATAGAGCCAGAAAAGGGAACAGGTAAAAAAATCATTAAGGTCCGTGGCGGAAACCTTGAGGTTAGATTCCTTTTCCCCCCCCTCAATTTCCCGTTTTTCCCATTGCACCGCCCTTAAGCGGTCAAATACCGGCTGGAAGGCCCCGCCGGAAAAGGAGCCCCGGGGTTTTGTCAAATTAAAGGCCCCTTCCCGGGGCGCCAGGTTTTTAAAACGGTCAAAGCCTTCCTTTTGCACTGAAAAGAGCCGGCCCGGGAAAGCAGGGGCCCCCTCCCCTCCCGGTCTCCCCGCAAAGAGCCACCAGTTTTTTTCCCCGGCAAAATAATCTTCCCCCCGGGAGAAGTCCTCCCCTTTTACAAAGGACTTTGAAAAAAAACTGTGGGGGACGGTCCATCCTGAAAAGGTCCGATCCGAAGCGCTTATCCAAAGACCCCTCTCCCCGGGGATCCCGTAGGCGCGGAAAAAAGAGGCCGAAGCGTCGGTATCCCCTTCGGTAACCTTCAATCTTTCCCGTTTATCCTGGCGGAGAAACTTTAAGGGCTGATAGAGAACCGTGGCGGAGGACTGGCTTGCGTTTAACACAAAATGGCAGCTAAAGGGGGCGGCGGCGGCCACCCGGTATTGAAAAAGATTGACCCCCCCCTCATACCTTTTGGGGACATACTGTTTTTCTTGCAGCAGGGAAATAAAAAATTGCAGGGGTGAAGGGGGCAAAAGCGGGGAATTTTCCCCGGTAAGGTCCAACTCCCGTTCTATCTGAATCAGGGCGGAAAGCTCCTCCACGCAACGGCCCAGGACAGCGTCGCTTTCGGCGGAACAGCGCTCCCGGGAGAAAAAACTTCTTGCCCCGGCGGCAGGGTTCTCAAATTCGGCGCGGTTCCCCCGCAAGGAAAAATAGACGCCCCGCAGGGCGGTAAAGCTGCGGCAGACGCTGAAGGCAAAAAGCCTCTGTTTCAGGGTTTGGTAGTAACGCTGCAGTTCCCTCTCCCGGGCAGAGGCGGAGAGCTTAAAGGCCTCCTCCCAGGCATCTTTTTTTTCGCCCCCCTCCAGGTAACCGGAAACGCAGTTATTCTCAATGCCGAAAAGGATAAGCTCCTCGTTTTTTTGGGGATAACGCCAGGGCAGGGAGGTATTTAAAATCAGGGCTTTGAGGCTTGAGAAAGAAAAGTTATTTGCCACCGCGTCGTTAACCAGGGAAAAAAGCCGTCCCGCCCCGTATTCCCCCAGAGGTTTCCCGAATCTGCGGTGCAGGGGGATATTATAAAGGGCAAATTCCCGCAAAAGATAGGGCTCAATCTCTTTTAATTCCGGTACGCTTAGGGCCATTTCCTCAAAAGGAATATGATCTTCCTCATGGAGCCGGCGGATCTCCAGGACGGCGCTCCGTAACTCCGCCCGAACCGTGTCAAAACGGCGGAGCGGCGGAATTTCTCCTTCCTTTTCCATGGGGATCCATTGGTACCTCTCCCCCGCGGTTTTCAGGAAGGGTTCGTATTCGGCAAAATCCTCGATAAGTTCGGGGTAAAAAATAAAATACCGCGCCCCCCCCTCCTCCCGGGAGGGAAGTTCCCAGGAAGGCTCGAAGAAACGGTGCTTTTCCAGAAAAGCCCGGTACTCTCTTTCCAGGAGCAAAAGATCCCGGTCCTCCCGGTCAAGTTTAAGGCCGCTTTTTTCCATCCGGCTTTTCCAATACCCCAGGGAGGGGAGAATTTTCGTCAGGGCCGGGGCAAAAACCGCCCCTTCCCCGGCATATTCCGGGGGAATAAGGGACTGAAAGGGAAGCCCCTCCCCTCCCGGTCCGGCATTCCGGGCCAGGGCGTTTTGGTCGATAAGGGACCGGATAAAGAGCCTGCGCAGCACCTGGGATACGGGCCGCTTATCCAAAAAGGCGGCGCTTATGGCCCGTTCCTTAAAGCGGTCCCAGGCCAGAAAGCGGTTCAGCGCCACCGAACGGACTCCGGTAAAATCACAGGCCCTGCGGGCCCATCCTGAGGAAGCCGCCTCCGAGGGAAACACGAAACAGCTTTCCTGTTTGCGTATTTCCCGCTGGATGAGCGCCCTGATAACATTCATGGAATAGTTATACCATAACCGCTTCCGGTATCACAGTACTAAATTTGGCCCGCTTTTCTTGAGCAGGCAAGTTTAGGGCATATATCCCGGGCAAGGCTCCTGCATTTACTTTTAATTTAAGCTGCAAAGGAAAAGGCCGATAATTGCAGAGCTATTAAACCGCTCACTACCCCTCCCTTGCAACAGATAGCCCGTCATCCCTTCCACCATCAGAAAGATTTTCCCCCTCAAAGGACCCGCTTTTACTGCCTAAACCTCCTCTCTAAAAGGAGCAATAAGGCCGGCCGGGCGAGCAAAATTCCCAAAGAGCGGGTTATAAAAAGTAAATGCAGGAGCCCTGATATCCCGGGGCAAAAGCATTTACTTTTTTTATCCTTCCTGGATACTATTATAGTAAGGAGTTGTCATGGATATTGTTCTGCAAGAAACGGCGCTTTTGGAAATTGACCCGCAAAATGATTTTTGCCCCGCCTATGCCTCCGGAACAGGCCGGACATATCCGGGGGGAGCCTTGGCGGTAAACCGGGGGGATGAGGTTATCGAACCCCTCAACGCCCTGGCGGCCCGGATCGCACAGGGGGGCGGGCGGGTGATCGCCACCGCGGACTGGCATCCCCGGGGGCATATTTCCTTTGCCTCCTCCCATCCGGGCAGGAAAACCGGAGACTCCCTGGATCTCCCCGGGGTAAAGGGCCAGATCCTCTGGCCGGATCATTGCGTTCAGGGGACTTGGGGAGCGGCCTTTCATGAAAAACTGGATCTAGAGCCGGTAAATCTTATACTCCGCAAGGGCGCCCGCGTAGGCCTGGATTCCTATTCAGCCTTTTTTGAAAACGACCGGACAAGTTCCACCGGCCTTGAGGGTTATCTCCGGGGGCTTGGGATCAAAACCCTGATTATCGGGGGGCTTGCCACGGATTATTGCGTTTTTTATACCGTTTTGGACGCCCGCCGTCTCGGCTTTACCGTTTTTGTCCCGGAAGACGCGGTCCGGGGGGTGGGACAGCCCGAGGGATCGGTTGAACAGGCCCTTAAAACCATGGCCGAAGCGGGGGTTGTCTTTAAAAAACCGGGAGAGCTTTTGTGACCTCAGCCCTGCTTACGGATTTTTATTCCCTGACCATGGCCCAGGGGTATTGGAAAAACGGGATGAACCGCCGGGCGGTTTTTGAGATGTTTTTCCGCCGCCAGCCCTTTGACGGGGGTTTTTCCGTATTTGCGGGATTACAAACCCTTTTGGAGGACCTGGGGGGCCTTTCCTTTTCCGCCGAAGATATCGAGTATTTGCGGGGCCTCAATCTTTTTGAGCCCCCCTTCCTGGATTATCTGGGGGATTTCCGTTTTACCGGTTCCCTCTGGGCTATGGACGAGGGCACGGTGATCTTTCCCCAGGAACCCCTGGTCCGCATCGACGGGGGGCTCATAGAATGTCAAATAATAGAGGGAATGCTCCTCAATACCATCAATTTCCAGAGCCTCATCGCCACCAAAACCGCCCGGATCTGGCTTGCCTCGGAGAAGGGGTCGATCATGGAATTCGGCCTCCGCCGGGCCCAGGGGCCGGACGGGGCCATGTCCGCTTCCCGGGCGGCCTTTATCGGGGGGGCCGCGGGGACCTCCAACGTCCTGGCGGGGAAGACCTACGGTATCCCCGTCATGGGGACCATGGCCCATTCCTGGATCATGGCCCATCCCAGCGAGGAGGAGGCATTCCGGGCCTACGCAAGGATCTATCCGGATAATACCATCTTCCTGATTGATACCTACGATACCCTGAAAAGCGGGGCTCCCAACGCGATTAAGGTCGGCAGGGAACTTTATGCCCGGGGGAAAAATTTCGGGGTACGCCTGGATTCCGGGGACATCCACTACCTTTCGGTGGAGGTCCGCCGCCTCCTGGACGAGGCGGGACTCCCCGACGCCTTTATCGCCGTATCCAACGATCTGGACGAATCCATCATCCGCACCCTCACCGACGCGGGGGCGCCGATCAAAAGCTGGGGGGTGGGGACCCAAATGGTTACCGGGGGCAGGGAAGCCTCCTTTACCGGGGTATATAAGCTGGCGGCCCGGGACGACGGCGCGGGGGGGCTTATACCGGCGATCAAATTTTCCGACAACCCCGACAAAACCACCAATCCCGGGGTAAAGCAGGTATGGCGGATCAAGGATACCCGGGGCATGGCCGTGGCGGATGTCCTCAGCCTGGACGGGGACCCCGCCGGTCCCGACGGGATTGAAGGGGGAAAACGTTACGCCTTTTGGCACCCCGCGGCGGATTACCGCCATTTTTATCATGAAATTACCGGAACCGTCGAACCCCTGCTCCGGCTCAAGCTGGACCGGGGCCGCCTTACCGGGCCCCATCCCTCCCTGGAGGAGATCCGATCCCGGGTACGCCGGGGGCTGGAGTCCTTTGACCAAAGCTATCAGCGGATCCTTAACCCCCATATTTATAAGGTATCCATTACCGAACAGCTCCGGCGTCTCAAGCTGGAATTGATAAAAAACTATCTGGGGGATCTTTAGGATTATAATTACTGCAAAAAAAACTTTTCAG
>JAITRD010000201.1 GCA_031288575.1 Treponema sp.
CTCTTGTATCAGAATTTTTATCTTCTCCGCCGCATCCTCTGAGCCGGACCAATAAGCGTTGGTCTCCACATATTCCAGTTGTATTCCCGCCTTGCTTAACTCACGGATTACCATAACCAGGCCGTCAAAATCCAGGAAGGGTTCTCCCCCGCCTATATGCACCGAACCGCAGCCCCCCCGGCGAAGGAGGCCGCACACGGCCCGGATCTTGTCGGCGCCGATATATCCCCCCGTCCGGGTGGGCGAACAGGCATAAAGACAATGCCGGCACGCGGCGGTACAGGCGTAATTAACCATGATGCCGCCGTGGCTTAAAACCTTTGCGTTTAACATAAAACCCTCCCCCGTATCTTACAGGCCCTTATTTCAGAAAGGAACCTTCCCCCGGCCGGGCCCCATTCAGAAAACCCGGTATTGAGAATGGGAATAATTCTTTATGAATATGCCCTTATTGTCAATGTCGGGGGCCCTGCCCCTCATTCCGCCGCTTTCATGGATTCGGCCATTTTGATATTCCGAATTTTTTTGAGCATCAGGAGATCCACCGCGGCGGAAAAAAGGAGGGTAATCAGGGCGGAGAGGATAAAACTCAAGGGAGCGATGGTTCTTCCGAACATAAGGTCCTGATTTTCGGCGACCCCGGTAACAAAACGGTGGAGGGGGATCCCCAGAAACAGGCCCGCCCCGGTCCCGGTAATGGAAAGAAGGGTTATTTCCCGGAAAATATAGGCGGCGGCCTCCTGCTGATGGAAACCGAGAACCCGCAGGGTGGCAAGTTCCCGTTTGCGTTCGTTGATATTAATATTGGTTAAATTGTAAAGCACGATCATCGCCAGGCCCCCGGCGGCAAAGATGAGAACCAGCACCACAAAGCTGATGCTCTGTAAAAGGTTGTTGTAGGAACCCTGTGTTTGAGAAGTAAACTCCGCCCCTGCCGCAATATCCATTGAAAGCACTTCCCCCAAAATTCGGTCCTGTTCAGCGGCGCCTTCGACACCGGTTTGTATCCAAAGGGTTTCATAGGAAGGTTCCCCTCCAAAAAGTTCAATGTAAACCGAAGAGCTTAGATACAGGGCGCTTCCAACATAGTTTTCGCTAATCCCCGAAAGGACAAGTTCCCGCCGCCGGCCTAGGGAATTTTCCAGGGTGAACACCGAACCGGGCTGGAGCTTGAGCATTTCCGCGGCTTTTTCGGTGAGCAGGGCCCCTGAAGCCGAAAAGGGAAGGGGAGCCCCGGTTTTTCGGTTCCGGAGGGTGATAAATTGGCCCAAACGGTCCGGCTCCCGGGGAATAAAGAGGGTAGCCGCAAGGCGCTCCCCTTCACCGGTTCCCGCGTTCATCACATAACCCTCTTCACGGTGCATTTCGAGATAATTCCGCCCCTTCAATGCCGGCCCCCCTAAAGGCCGCGGGGGGTTTTGTTTCCCGAGGCTTTCCAGAAAATCCCCAAGGGCCTTATCAAGGCTTTTGCCTTCCCGCAGTTCAATCCTTAACTTGTAGTTGAGGATCTCCTCAAATTGGGTCCGGGCTATATAAACCAGGGAATCCCGGAGGCCAAAACCGGTTAACATCAGGGCGGTACAGCCCGCAATTCCCGTGACGGTCATCAGGAAATGTTTTTTATACCGGATAAGGTTCCGGGCGGTTACCTTGTGGGTAAAGGACAGCCTTTCCCAGAGAAAAGGAATCCGCTCAAGGAAGATCCGTTTCCCCTTGCGGGGAAAGGGGGGAAGCAGAAGTTGCGCCGGTTTTTCCCGGAGGGTATGGTAGCACACAAGGACCGTAACTCCCAGGGTACATAACAGGGCGAAGCCTCCGGCGATAAAAGCAAAGCCCCGGTTAAAGCGGGTGATTAGGGGGGGCAGGTGGTACATGGTTCCAAAGGCGTTGTAGATAATGAGGGGCAAAGCCTGGAAACCCAGGATCATCCCCGCGGCGGAACCGAGGATGCCCGTAAGGCCGCAGTAGATTAAATATTTGGAGAGGATGACCCCCTTCCCGTAGCCCAGGGATTTTAAGGCGCCGATTTGGCCCCGTTCCTCCTCTATCATCCGGGTCATGGTGGTAAGGGCTACCAGGGCGGCAACCAAGAAAAAAAAGACGGGGAAAACCCTGGCGACGGCGTCAATTTTTTCGGCGTTCGCCTTGTAGTTCACGCATCCCACATTGGCGTTGCGGTCAAGCACATACCATTCGGGAACGGCCAGGTCAATTTTATCGAGCTGCCGCCGGGCCTTTTCCAATTCTTCCGCTCCTTCCTTTAAACCTTTTTCCGCCTTGAACCTATTGGAGTTGTATAACCCTTCTCCGGTTTTCCATTCCCCCCAGGCTTCTTCAAGCCGCCTGAGCCCCGCGGTAATTTCCGCCTCCCCCGCGTCAAGTTCCGCTTCGGCCCGGTTCAATTCCGCTTCCGCCCGGTCCTTTCCCTGCCTTAGGGCCTCCCGGCCCCGCCGCAATTCCTCCTCCTTTTCCGCCGCCTGTTTTAGCCCCCCTTCGTAGGCCGCCCTGCCCGCGTCATATTGGCTTACCCCTGCCCGGGCTTTGGCAAAGAGCATTCTGAAACGGGATGCCCGGGTTTTTTCTACCTCCCCCTTTACCGCGTCAAGCCGGGCCCCGTTTTCTGCCAGGGTTTCCTTTGCCGCCCGGATTTCCGCTTCGCCCCGGGTTAACAGGGCCTCCTGTTCCACGAATTTCCCCTCGATCCGGCGGCGTTCCCCGGCAAGGGCCTCCCGTCCCCGGATAAGTTCCCCCCCGGCATCGGCAATTTCCTTTTCCTTTGCCTCCAGTTCCGCCCGGGCGGCGTCCAGTTTTTTCCGGGCCGCCCCCAGTTCCTTCTTGGCTTGTTCCCCGGCCAGCCGGTATTCCGCCTCCGCGGCCCGGAGTTTCTCCTCCGCCCGGGTACGGGCGTCTGCCAGAACCTCCTCCCGGCGCTGGGGGGAACGGGTTTTTCCCAGGGTTTTAATCGAAGCCATGGCGGCGTCCACCAGGTTTTGATAGGCCGGCGTAAAGGCGGTAAGGCCCCGGGCGCCCTTGAGGGTCAGGTAACAATCGGTATAGGCGGAAAGGTTATACGAGGAAGCGGAGACATACATAACCGCCCCAAGCCGCCCGTTGCCGACTCCGCTGGGTTCCCGCTCATTGGTAATGTAGAGGGGGCTCTTGACAATCCCCGTAACGGTAAAACGGGTAACCCGGTAAACCTCGTTTAAATCCTCCATCAGCCCGTACCTGGTGTTGTCCTCTAAAATAGTAAGGACCGTTCCAGGGACAAGGCTTATCAGGAACCCTCCCGCTTCCTGGACCAGGCATTCATCATCCCTTTCCGGCATCCGGCCCGCCAGAAGTTCCATCCGGTTAAGGAAGCCCGGCTCCCCTAATTTTTCCAGGGCTAATCCATAGATTCGGGCTGTCAGGGTTTCTTCCCCGGAACTTTTAACGAGGGCGTCAGTTACATAGGCCGCCTGAAGGGCCTCCGCCTCATGAAGGTTTTCCAGGGCTTTAAGGTCCCCGCCGGTAAGGCCCATGGGCGCCTTGATAAAAACGTCCATCATGCGGGTCCTGTCAAAATAGGCGTCCATGGAGATTTTCATATCCGGGGTGGTGGCAAGGAGCCCCGCGAGAAAACCGGCCCCCAGGGCAATAATGGCAAAAACCGCGATAAAACGGGAAAGACTCTGCCGGATTTCCCGGATGATGGTTTTTACATAGGTTTTACCTGGAAGAAACAAGGCTACCACTCAATCTGCGCCGCCGGCAGGGGCTGTTTGTTTTCTTCGTTTTGAAGGATTGTTCCGTTCTTTACCTGGATAATTCGGTCGGCCATACCGGCAATTGCCGAATTATGGGTAACGACGATCACGGTTTTACCGGTTTTCTGGCAGCTGTCCTGGAGTATCTGCAGGATATGCTTGCCGGTTTTATAGTCAAGGGCGCCGGTGGGTTCGTCGCAAAGGAGGATCTTGGGATTTTTTGCCAAAGCCCGGGCAATGGAAACCCGTTGTTGTTCGCCCCCGGAAAGCTGGGCGGGGAAATTATCCATCCGTCCGGCAAGCCCCACCGCTTCCAGGGTTTGGCGGGGGTCAAAACTATTCCGGCAAATTTCCGAGGCAAGCTCCACGTTTTCCAGGGCCGTGAGGTTTTGGATCAGATTATAAAACTGAAATACAAAACCCACTTCATAGCGCCGGTAATCGGTGAGTTCCCTTTCGTTCAGGCTGCTAATCTCCCGCTTGTCCAGCAGGATGGTTCCGCCGTCGCAGGAATCCATGCCGCCCAGCATATTAAGGAGGGTGGTTTTTCCGGCGCCGCTGGGCCCCAGGATTACGCAAAACTCGCCCTTTTCTATGACAAAATTCATGTTATCCGCGGCGAAAATTTTTTTTTCGCCCATAATATAGTATTTGTTAACCCCGCGGAATTCTATATAAGCCATGCTTCTTTTCCTAATTATTATTATAAGATACGATGAGGATGCCCGGCGGGAAAAGCCTTGCCAGGATTATTTTGCGGGCGCGATACTGAATAAGGGGAGAATAATTTGAACAAAAAAGCGGAATTCCTTGGCTCCGCGGTGCTGCTGGCCTTTTTACTTTTTCCGGGGAGGGCTCTTTCCGCTCAGACCGGCGGGGAGGGGCCGGACGGAACCCGGGATCGCCTGGCGGTGAAAATCGCCGTGATGGGTCCCGGGGACGAACTCTACTTTTGGTGGGGGCATATTGCGTTGGTTATTGAGGACCGGATCACCGGCAAATCCCTTTTTTATGATTACGGCATTTTTTCCTTTGACAACGAAAATTTTTTTCTTAATTTTGCCCTGGGCCGGCTGCTCTATAGCTGCGGGGTTTCCCCGGCGGAACGGAACTATCAAGGCTATATCAGGACCAACCGGGATATCTTCATTTATACCCTGGATCTTCCGGCGGAGGTAAAAGAGGAGGTCCGGCGTTTTGCCGAAATAAACGTCCTTCCTGAAAACCGGGATTATTATTACCACCATTTTAGGGATAATTGCGCCACCCGGATTCGGGATATCCTGGATCTTGCCACCGGCGGTCAGTTTAAGGAACGATTCGGCCAGGCTCCCGGTCGTTATACCCTGCGTCAGCACGTTAGGCGGCATACCTGGTTTTCCCCCTTTTTTGACTGGCTCCTCAATTTTTTTATGGGCCAGGGCATTGATTTGCCCGTTACTATTTGGGAGGAGATGTTTCTTCCCGGAGAAATCGGGGCCCGTATTCGGGATTTCCGGTATATTGACCCCGCCGGAAAGGAGCGGCAGTTGGTAAGCGCCGCGGAAACCTTGAACCGGGCGGTAAACCGCCCCGCGGTGCTGGATGTCCCCCGCCGGCAATGGCCCCGGGAACTCCTCCTGGGCCTTCTTATTGCCGGGGTTTCCGCCGGCCTGCTCCTCCGGGACCGGGGAAAACCCGGTTTTCCCCGGTTTTGCCTCGGCCTGATCCAAAGCTGCCTGGGGCTTTTTTTTGGCCTTGCCGGAACGGTCCTTTTTTTTATGACCTTTTTTACCAATCATGATTATACCTACCACAACAGCAATATCCTCTATATTAATTTCTTGCTCCTGGGGGCAGTCCCCCTGGGCATAATCCTTGCCTTTGCCAAAAATGAAAAAAAACGGCTTTCTGCCGCCCGGCTTTTGCGGGCCCTATGGACCTATGTGTTCCTGGGGGGGATCCTTACCATGGTGCTGAAACTTTTCCCCGGCTTTTATCAGCAAAATCAGGTAACCCAGGCCCTGGTTTTGCCCTTCGCCCTGGTATTGAGCTATATCCCTTTCTGGGGAAAAGCTTTGTTTAAAGCCCTGGGATCCAGAGGAGAAAAGGTGTAAAAGTAAATGCCGGGCGAAACTTGCCGAAGCGGCTTGTCTTTAATATACTTAAGGAAATATGCGCCGGATGACGTTTTTTGTTTTTTTATTAGTTTCCTTCTGTTTGTCCGGCCAGGAGGGCCCTGCCGGGAAAAGGGAGGAACCCCCGGTTCCCCTTGAAAAGGCCGGTTTTTTTCCTGTTGTCCCTTTGATGGAGGCTGTCTATGCGGGCAGACTCCCCTGGGGGCCGGACTGGGTTCCCCATTTTCCTCCGGACGGCTTTTCCCTTCCTTCTTCCGAGGCCTCGGCCCTTACCCTTACCGTGGACAATGAAACCTATAGCCTTGTCCGGAATGAACAGGGTTTCCTTAAGGAATTTCCCCTTTTTTTAGAGGGGGCTGTGCGGGGGGTACAGACGGAACTGGAGCCTTCGGGAGCCATAAGGGGCTTCCGGATCGGCGGTGAAATCCCCTGGGACATTGAGGTTCTTGCCTATACGGAAAGTCCCTTTTTCCCGGCCCCGGTTCCCTCCCGGTTACGGATTTTTCGGGAAGGGGAGTTCTATTTTGTTTTCCTGTCTTATGCCGCCCGGACCATATCCGAGACTTGGTTTGATGCCGAAGGCAGGGGCGTAACCTATTTTTCGGCGGATTTTATCGAACTCCCCGATCAAAACCGCCTTAAGCGGCTGGAAGGGATCGGCGGGGACGAAGCTTTTTTAAAGGATTGGGACTATGACAGCGGGGGAAATTTCGTAGCAATCCAGGGCTCCGGGGGCGTTTATTCGGCCCTCTATGATTGGCGGGGTCTTCCCCGGTACTGGAAACGCCGGCCCGCTCCGGAAATTTTTGAATCCCTTACCCTCCAGTGGGATGAAAGGGGTTTTTTAGTGCGTATGTCCGGCATTCCCGGGGCAGAGAATACGGATCCTGTCGATTTTCGTTATGAATATTCCCTGGACGAGCGGGGCAACTGGACAGAACGGCGGGAAATACGGATGCTGGGCCGTTTTGGCCTCTATTTTCCCAGCCCGGGGTTCACAGTAAAACGGATTATAACATATAATGCGGATAATTAGGAAGGAATGAGACGAAAAGATGAGCGGGGGCGCGTCCGTAGACTGGCGGGATGTTAAATATGAGGAAACCTTTGAGCAGGAAGTCCGCGGCCTTCGGCGCCGCCGGGAATTAGATCCGAACTGTACCGTCCGGGACCTGGAAGGGGTATTACAGCATCTGTATTATATGGACGGCGCCGACTGGGTCGGCCGGGGTGATGTGCAGGACATCACCATGGCGGCGACCATCGCCGCCTATGAACATTTCATTGCCGAGTGGAAGGCGGCGGAACAGGCGGTTTGACAAAGATTTAGCGGCCGGAAGAAGCTCAAAAAGGCTTGTTGATTAGGATTAATTTAAAATAATATATTTATATCGAAATAAAAGGGTTATGGTATGGAATGGCGCGCGAGTCATATTTTGCTGAAGGATAAATCCCTGGCAGAGGATCTTTTAAAACGGATCAAACAGGGCGCTTCCTTTGAATCTTTGGCCAGGGAATTTTCTACCTGTCCTTCAAAATCCTCCGGCGGGGATCTGGGCTGGTTTGGTCCGGGAAAAATGGTTGCCCCCTTTGAATCGGCGGTTAAGCGGCTTTCCCCGGGATCGGTAGGGGATGTGGTTCAGACCCAGTTTGGATATCACATTATTAAATGTACCGGCAGAAAGAATGAATAAACCCTGATAATGGCCCAAAAGGTTTTTTTTTAACATCGGAAGTTTCCCGGGGGGATTTATGGCGGGAGAACAGACAGATTTTAAGTCCATCATCCGTCTTGATTCAGAATTAAATCAGATTCAGGACCTCGATCTTCTTTTAGAACGTATCCTGCTGGAAGCCCGGAAGGTTGTCCATGCCGATGCGGGTTCCATCTATGTCCGGGAAAGTCCGATAAATCAGGGAGAGGGTGAGTGGATTGAAAAGCTGGCTATAAAATACGCCCAGAACGATACCCTCCAAAAAGCGCTTCCCCCGGGGCAAAAACTTATCTATTCGGTTTTTTCCGTCGTTATCAATGAACAGTCCATCTCCGGTTATTGCGCCCTGACCCAATCCTTGGTTAATGTCCCCGACGTGTATCATATTCCTGAAGGCGCTCCTTATTCCTATAGCACTTCTTATGACAAAATATCCGGATATAAAACCGTTTCCTGCCTGGCGGTGCCTCTGGCTACTGCCGAGGGCCGTCTTTTGGGGGTTATCCAGATGATCAATTCCAAGGATGAGCAGGGAAATACGGTTCCCTTCTCCAAGGACGATGAATTTCTTATTACCCATTTTGCCTCTAACGCTACCGTGGCTTTACAGCGGGCCTATATGACCCGGGCGATGATCCTCAGGATGATCAAAATGTCCGAGCTCCGGGATCCCAAGGAAACAGGACCCCATGTTAACCGTGTCGCCAGCTATGCGGTAGAAATTTACGACCGCTGGGCCTATCATCAGGGAATTTCGCAGCGGGAACGGGAAAAATTCCGGGATACCCTTAAAATTGCGGCTATGCTCCATGACGTGGGAAAGGTGGCTATTTCGGATATTATTCTCAAAAAACCCGCGCGGTTCACTACGGACGAGTACCTTATCATGCAGCACCATACGATCTATGGGGCGGCGCTTTTTGACGATCCCCAGTCTTCGCTGGACAGTATTGCCCGGGATATCGCTTTAACCCATCATGAAAATTGGGACGGCACCGGTTATCCCGGCTGGATAGATGTGGTAACCGAAAAACCTATCAAATGCGATGAATATGGAAAGCCTGTGGGACGGAAGGGTGAAGAGATACCCCTTTGCGGGAGGATTGTCGCCATCGCCGATGTTTTTGATGCCCTTTGTTCAAAACGGGTATACAAGGAGTCTTGGCCTGAGAAACAGGTCCTGGGGGAAATACAAAACCTGGCGGGCACAAAATTCGATCCCGGTCTGGTGGACATTTTTTTTGAAATCCTTCCCAACATTAAACAAATCCAAAGCCTTTACCCCGAATCCGAGGGATGAGTTTCCCCCCGGCGAAGCCCGGAGGACTTTTCCGCCCGGATGAGCCGGCTCATGATGCGGTCGAAACTGTCGGCAAATGTCTTGAGTTCCCGGTTAGAATATTTTGCCCAGCGGGCGGTTTTTAAGCCCTTTTCCGCCAGATCCAAGGCAAAATCCCGGAGAGAAAGCTGTTCCCGGATATTTTCTTTGGTATATACCCTTCCGCGGTCATCCATCACCAAAATCGCCGCGTCCACCAGCCGGCTTGCCAGCGGGATGTCCCGGGTCAAAGCCAAATCTCCCGGACGGGCCAGTTCGAGGATGCGGTTGTCTGCGGAGCCTTCCCCGGAAGGGCAAAGCTCCATGACCGCCGTTTCTCCCCGTATGTCGGGGATGGGGCGGTTTGCCGCAAAAATAGCCTGAATGCCGGTCCGGGCGGAAGCCCGAAGCACCATTTGCCGGGCCTGCCGGGGGCAGGAATCGGCGTCTACCAGGATCTTCACCGCGGGGAAACCCCTGCCGGGACTTCCCGCATGGGACCGGGCCCCGCCGCATAGAGGGTAAAGGTTCCGGCAAGGGAAAGGGGCGGGGAACTGTCCCGGGCGGGGACAAAGGCCGCTTCTCCCCGGTTCAGGATAATTTCTTTTTCTCCGCCGCCTTCACGGACAGCAGCCTGCCCGCCGGTAACCATGAGGATGAGGGGACCCCTTTCAGGAATACTGCCCCTGCCATTATGGCTTTGCATAAAGGAAAGGGAAAATTCTCTGCAAGGGGTTTGATATTTAAAAAAAGAACAGCCTGAATCGCCGCTTGTTATGTTTTGAACCCTCTGGGGCCTGAGAATTTCCGGCTTTCCGGGGGAGAAATGCAGAATTTTGAGCAATTCGTCAACATCAACATATTTGGAAGTTAATCCTCCCCGGAGTACATTGTCCGAATTCGCCATCAGCTCCACGCCAAACCCCCGGATATAGGCGTGGAGGACTCCCGCGGGCAGGTAGACAGCCTCTCCCGCCGCCAGATTGATAAGGTTAAGGTAGAGGGGGGAAATTACCGCCGGATCTTCCGGATAAAGTTCCGCGAAGGAGGCGCAGCATTCCCATAATTCCCGGTATTCGCCGTGATCCCTTATCAGCCGCGGCAGCGCTTCCCGGGCATATGCCCCCAGGGCCCGCCGGTCTATTAAGGAAAGGCCAAAAAGGGTTTTGAGGAATTCCCGGAGTAAATGCCCGGATGCCTCCGGATCAGGCCCCGCCGGCGGAGGCAAAAGAGCCGAAAGGGTTCCTTTAAGGGAAGGTAAAGCCCCGCCGGAAAATAATGTAACCAGGGCGGCAATTTCCGGAAGGGGCCTAAAACCGCACATAGCCGTAAAAGGGCTTAAAGCGCAGAGGATTTCCGGCTTATGGTTTGGATCCTTATAGTTCCGCTTTGGCTCCTTAAGGAGGATGCCCCGGCGGTTCTCCCTTTCCCATCCCTCTTTGGCTTGATCCAAATTCGGATGGGCCTGAATGGAAAGGGATTTTGCCGCGGCCAGAAGTTTAAAAAGATAGGGGAGGGTGCCGAAATTCTGCCGAGTTTCCCTGCCGAGATACTCAGGATGCCGGTCCAATAAGGATGCCAGGGTTTCTCCCCTGCCCGTTATCACAGAAGGCCCCTCGGGGTGGATGCCCATCCATAACTCGGCCCAGGGAAGGCCTTCGGTATTATTCTTCCCCAATAAGTTAGGGATCCATTCGGGGGATCCCCAGTCATAGTATTTAATAATGTTTTGCAGTTTAAAAA